>CAZIED010000188.1:0-2566 GCA_964538525.1 uncultured Pirellulales bacterium
TTAAAATTTCGTGTGTCAATGCTAATCGGCACATTTATCTTTTTAGCAAGTGCTTTTATCACAGGCAAAACCCGTTTTATCTGCTCCTGAGCCGAAACAGGTGCAGAACCGGGCCTGGTAGATTCGCCGCCCACATCTATCATTGCAGCACCATCGGCAGCCATTTTAAGGCCATGCTCAATTGCCTTATCCGGCTCAAAGAACTTGCCGCCGTCGCTAAAGGAATCCGGCGTGACATTCAAAACCCCCATGATAAGACAGCTCGCCCCGTTAGAAGCAGCTCGCGCATCCGGCTTTACTGCACTCCTGCAGGAGTTTCTAACGGGGCAAGCCGAGAAATCCAGCCGTCCCCTGGGCCATTCAAGAATATTCTTTTTAGCGCCTTTGCTCATCTGCAACTTGAAATCCTATACCTGCCAGATTCTCGGCGATAGATTTGCACGGCGACTCTAAAATTATCCGTGTGTTTTGGAATTCCCTGCGAACAGGATAATTCTTACGCAAGCTATCGAAAAACTCTCCCCTTTTTTCCGGCGGCTGATTGATGACCCGCCTGAGATTGCTGTCATCTTCACTGATATTATAAATCCTCTGCACTGCTTGCCGTAATAATTCTTGCTCTTGACCGTTGGCCGGATTTATTGTTAACTCAGAAACAGCGGGTTCAGGCAAAAAATCATCCATACAATATTTCGCTTCAAGGCCAAAATACCTGCACACCGCTTTATAAATCATAATCATCCCTGCGATTTTACCATCCAGCGAATAACCTGCGATGTGCGGCGAACCGATATCAACCATCTGTAAAAGCTCCGTGTCGATATTCGGCTCATTCTCCCAGACGTCAAGCGCCACTGCCTTTAGCTTTTTTGCCATGATCGCTGATTTAAGTGCCCTGCTATCGACAACTCCGCCGCGCGAGGCATTTATAAAGACACAGCCTGCTTTTAATGATTTGAAAAACCGATCATCTGCCAAATGAAATGTTTTATCAAGCCCACCTAAGGTCAACGGCGTATGAAGTGTTATAAAATCACAATCAAACATCTCTTTTATCTCCAGATATTTTGGGTCGCCGGTCTGCCTTTGCAAAGGCGGGTCGTTGAGCTCGACCTTCATACCCAGCGCCGCAGCTTTTTGATCCACCCTGCTTCCGACATTACCAACACCTATAACGCCGATTGATTTGCCTTCAAGATTAATTCTGTACTTTTGTCCTATTTCAAGCAGAGCCGCGATTACATATTCGGCTGCGGAATTGGCATTCGACCCCGGCGCAGAAGCAAAACCGATATTATTACGTGAAAGATATTCAGTATCTATATGGTCATAGCCGATAGTGGCTGTACCTACAAAACGCACCCTACTTTTGATTAATAAACTCGCATCCACCCGTGTGACACTTCGAACTATCAGCACATCAGCATCGGAAATAACATCCGGTGTAATTTCCCGGCCGCTGATAATCTCGACCTCGCCGATGGAAGAAAAACATTCAACCACATAAGGAATATTTGCATCCGCAATTATTTTCATAAAAAATTCCATCATAAAATAATATAAAAGCTAATTTTCTTTTATTTTAACTTTGATTCTACCAATTGCACATCCTTTTCATTTTATGCTAAACGGAATATCGCTGATTTCGTTGCGTCAAAAATGCTTTCTTCGATAATAAGACTTCTTCCAAGAAAATTTGATTCAAAATGCACAATTTGGTATAATACATTTTTATAGAAAGGAAAAGTACGATATGAATATACACGCCCGAAAGATTTCAATTACTCACAGAGGATTTACATTAATAGAACTTTTGGTGGTTATTGCTATAATTGCGCTACTAATGTCTATTTTGATGCCGGCGTTAAAACGAGTAAAAGACCAGGCGAAGTCAGTAGCCTGCCAGGCCAACCTTCACCAATGGGCCATTATCTGGCAGATGTACACTAATGATAACAATGGCTATTTTGACGTAGGTCTTGGCGGAGAGAGCGAATCGGGTGGACAAAGATGGCCGCTTACCGTGCGGGCGTACTATACTGATAATAAGCTGCGCCTTTGCCCTGCTGCCACGAAACCCCGGACAAAAGGAGGTGTAAATCCGTTCTCGGCCTGGGGTATATTTCCGGACGGCACCTACGCCAGCTACGGCGAAAATGAGTGGCTTTGTAATATAGGACCCAATCCTACCGGAGGCAATATAAGTAACTACTGGAAGAATATCTATGTTAAACCTGCAGATAATATACCGATGTTTATTGATTGCTTTTGGTATGATGTTTGGGCATTTGATATTGATCGACCTCCGGATTTTGATGGATCTACGGTTGGGCTCGCCGGCAGTAATGAAATGAGGCGTGTCTGTCTCAACCGGCACAATGCGGCTGTAAATAGTGTTTTTTTAGATTGGTCTGTCAGAAGGGTAGATTTGAAACAATTGTGGACGTTCAAATGGCATCGAAACTTCAACATAAACGGCATGTGGACCATAGCCGGTGGTGTTGAACCGAGCGACTGGCCGCAATGGATGAGAAGCTTTAAAAATTATTAAATAACAACCAGTGTA
>CAZIED010000188.1:2666-4777 GCA_964538525.1 uncultured Pirellulales bacterium
CGACTGGCCGCAATGGATGAGAAGCTTTAAAAATTATTAAATAACAACCAGTGTACAAAAAGGCCGTTCCCCCATACCGGCCTTTTCATCACCTAATTCTCGAAAGCAATTTGATATTATACTTTCTGCAACAAGTCTTGTCTCAACAGGTGCAAGGCTAATAGATAATAGCGGTTGCTTCTTCTATTTTCCTAATAACCTCGGTAGTATCTGAATAATCAGATATATAGCCGTCAAATCCCTTCTTCAATAACGCAGCAGTCTCGGAATCGTTAAGATGATGCGCAAGGGCTATAACTTTGATTGTCTGTAAATCCTCGTCAGCACGAATACCCCTGCAAACACCTGCCGCATCTATACCCTCCGCGAAAAGGTTTATCAATAAAACGTGCGGGGCAAATTTTGGTATGGTTGCGCCGGCTTCAAAATTGCTTTGAACTGTCAGCACTTCGTAACCGGCTTTGGCTCTCAGATTCTCTGCTAAAACCGAAGACGCATCCCTATTGCTATCTACCACAAGGACTCGAATCTTACCTGTTAACATTCCCGACGTAGGTATATTATGTGCTTTCATAAAGCGAATCAGCTCGCTGACCGGTATTCGGCGATCTTTACTGCCGGGTATGCGATAGCCCTTCAGCTGGCCGGTGTCAAACCACTTCGAGACCGTTCGAGGAGCAACGTTGCAAATCTTTGCTACATCACCTGTCGTAAGTACATTTTTACCTTTAGCCATCTCTTTCAGCCCTGTAACTTGTAGTATTTACACCGTTATTTAATTCGGCTTTTATCAGCACTCGTTTAACATAGAAACCATACTTTCCAGCTTTGCGCTCAATAAACGGCTGTTTTCAGAGTGTTACGTCCTATAAACAATACCGGTAACTGGTAACTGGTAACTGGTAATTACCAATTACCAATTAAAATGTTTTTTATTTATCAACCAAAAGCTGTAAAATTCCGACTTGAAAATTACACTGTTTATTTTTAATAAGGGATTTTCTCATGCAAATATATTTGTCTCGGCCTGATATAACCGAAAAGGAAATTGAAGCGGTATGCGAGGTGCTTCGCAGTCCAAATCTATCGCTCGGCTCAAAAGTGGCGGAATTTGAGAAGACCTTTGCCAAGTATCTCGGCAGAAAGCGGGCAGTAGCTGTCAATAGCGGCACCAGCGGCTTATTTATGTGTATGATGGCACTTGAAATCGGCCAGGGCGATGAGGTCATCACTACGCCCTTTACTTTCATCGCCTCTGCAACGTCAATTATGATGGCTGGTGCCAGGCCGGTCTTCGTGGACATTGACCCGGTTAGCTTGAACATTGACCCGGCAAAAATCGAATCAAAGATTACCGATAAGACAAAAGCCATTCTGCCGGTCGAAGTTTTCGGCAATCCAGCCGGTTTTTACAAAATCTGTGAAACTGCAAAAAAACATAATCTGCCTGTTATCGAAGATAGCTGTGAGGCGCTCGGTTCGGCGCTAAATGGGAAAAAGGCTGGCACATTCGGCACAATGAGCGTGTTCGGCTTTTACCCCAACAAGCAAATAACCACCGGCGAAGGCGGAATGATTTTGACCGATGATGATGAATTGGCAGATTTATGCGCATCGTTTCGCAATCAAGGCAGGGACAAAGACAACATCTGGCTATGTCATAAACGATTGGGTTATAACTTTCGACTTAGTGACATCAATTGCGCGCTCGGCATCGCACAGCTTTCAAGAATCGAGCAAATCATCGCTAAACGCCGACAGGTCGCAAAATGGTATCAGGAAATGCTCGCAAACGATGACAGATTGATTGTACCAGCCGAGCCGAATGGCTGTGACATAAGCTGGTTCGTCTTTGTTGTTCGGCTTGCAGAAGGTTTCATTGCTCAGCAGCGAGACAAGATTTTAGAAGAGATGAAAAATAGGGGCATTCAAGTCGGCAATTATTTTCCGCAGGTGCATCTGCAGCCTGTAATGACCGAGCGGTTCGGCTATAAACGCGGCGATTTCCCCATTACAGAATCCGTTAGCGACCGTACTTTCGCTCTGCCGTTCTATAATAATCTTACCAAAGACCAAATCGCAACCGTCTGCAGGACACTAAAAGAGGTTCT
>CAZIED010000189.1:0-4673 GCA_964538525.1 uncultured Pirellulales bacterium
CCTCGAACTTTTCGCTCGGCCTCATAACGACCCAGTTATTCGGATAGGCTCTTATTATAATAACATTAAAAGGCCAAAGATAGAAGGGCAAAAAACTGGGGCCAGCCAACCTGAAAAACATTCAAGATTTTCAATAGCATCGGCCGATATATTCTTTGCAGTTAATATTGCGTGGCTCTGTAAGATCGCCCATCTTACCAGATTTTTACGCACAAGTCAGATCGGGATTTCGGCAAAAGACGCAGGAGCGAAGAATCGAATGGAAGGAGCCACATATAAAACGGGAGAGCATGAAGCTCTCCCGTTTTATTTCCCCCCGTTTATTTATTTTTCCCATCTATACATTTGCTCTGGGTATAGTTTTTAAAAAAGACGTTGATAAAAATGCCTTCTTTAATCTTAAATACGGATTATCGCCGAAAAAGTTGCTAAAAAAGAAAATAATATATCTAAATTGACATTGCTCTATAGAAAGGAACAGAAATTGTCATTTCGAGCGAGCCATAGGCGAGTCGAGAAATCTGCTTTTGAGTAGATTTCTCCGCTTCGCCCCCGTTTCTGTCTTCGACAGAAGACACGGGGGCTTCGGTCGAAATGACAGTGAGTCTTTTCTACAAAGCTAATTGACATAGATTTTCGACGGTCGTATGATTTGTGACAAAGGGACTTTATTTTTGGAGTATAGAAAATGGCCGATGAGAAGAAAAGCTGGGAGAAACGGCTGGTGGGGCAGCCGGATAGGCTGACGGTTAATTTTGTAGAATCGCTTTCTTACGACAAACGGCTTTATAAATATGATATTGTCGGCTCAATAGCCCATGCGGAGATGCTGGCGAAACAAAAGTTAATCAGCAAAGATGAGCTCAAACAGATTAAGCAAGGGCTTATTGAAATTAGTGAGGAAATAGCACAAGGGCATTTCAAATTCGATAAAAGATATGAAGACATCCACATGGCTGTTGAAGCTGCGTTGATCGCAAAGATCGGTAAGGCCGGCCAGAAACTTCATACCGGCAGAAGCCGTAATGACCAGGTTTCTACCGACATTCGTCTTTGGATGCGCGACCAGATAGAGTTTTTACAGGTAAAAATAATCCTTCTGCAGAAAGCCTTCGTTGAATTGGCGGAAAAGCACAGCGCCGATTTAATGCCCGGCTATACGCATCTTCAGCGTGCCCAGCCGATAGTTATTGCTGCTTATTTATTAAGTTTCATCGAGCAGTTAGAGCGTGATTTTATTCGTTTGAAAAACTGCAGGAGTCTGCTTAACGTTTCTCCGCTGGGTAGCGGCGCCATAGCCGGCTCAACACTTCCTTTAGACAGAAAAAGCACATCCGAGCAGATGGGCTTTTCCGACATCAGCTATAACAGTATCGACGCAGTAAGTGACAGGGACTTTTGCGCGGAGTTTATTTTTGATTGTGCACTTATTGCAGCGCATCTGTCACGATGGGCTGAAGACTGGATAATATATTCGTCGAACGAGTTTGATTTTGCGCGAATTGATGATAGCTTCTGCACCTCTTCGAGCATGATGCCGCAGAAACGCAATCCCGATTGTTTGGAGCTGATTCGTGCAAAAACCGGCTCGGTTTACGGCTCATTAATGGCTATGCTGACTATTTTGAAAGGGCAGCCATCGGGTTATAATCGTGATTTGCAGGAAGATAAGATTCATATTTTCTCCGCAAGCGATACTGTTGAAGCATCATTGGATATAGCAGGAGCCATTGTTTCACACACAAAGTTTAACACCAAGAAAATTTCTGATGGGCTTGAAAAGGGATTCTTGGATGCCACCGCTTTGGCTGAATATTTGGTTCGAAAGGGCATTGCTTTTCGTGAAGCCCATAGCATCGTAGGGTCACTGGTGGCTGATTGTGAAAAGCAAGATAAAAGATTTGCTGACATGACCTTAAATGAGCTGAAAAAATACTCTACATTTATAGAAGAGGATGTTTTTGGATACATTGGCTCGGCAAATGTAGTCGGCAAATATATCACTGAAGGCGCAGCAGGACCGCAGCAGGCAAAAAAACAAATTGCATATTGGAAAAATGAACTCGATGCTCGCTAATTAATTGCCTAAAATCTGGAGTGACCCCGCACTAATTGACCGGTGGCGAAAGGTACTTTCTTGCCATCAGATTTAGAGGCAACTTCAACCTCAATTAGTGCGGGGCTCACTTTAGTCACTTATAAACTTTTATGTTCATCGAGTATCGAGTATCAAGTATCAAGTATCGAGAATGGGCGAAGATGAAATTACCGGCTGGTTTGCCCGCCAGAGAAGATTATCCCAAGAGGATTTCCCCATCGGCATCGGAGATGATATGGCCGAAATCCGGTTAGCGAAAAATATTTCCGTTCTTATTACCACCGATATACTGCTGGATGGCATCCATTTTGACCTGAAAACGGCAAACCTGAAACAGGTCGGTTATAAAGCTATGGCGGCGAGCCTCAGCGATTGTGCTGCCATGGCTACGGTGCCAGTTGCTGCGGTTGTATCGGTGGCACTACCGAAGGATTTCAGCCAGAAAGAATTAAAACAGCTTCATTCGGGAATTATCTCTGCAAGTGATAAATTCAATTGTCCTCTCATAGGCGGTGACATAACCGCCTGGACAGGAAAAGAGCCATTTGTAATAAATGTGGCAATGCTCAGCAGGCCCGCCGGTAACAGACCAGTAAGGCGCTCGGGCGCTAAGGTAGGTGATAGTATCTGCGTCACCGGCCAACTGGGCGGTGCCATCCACGGCAAACACCTAAATTTCGAGCCGAGAGTTAATGAGGCAATAAAACTGGCTCAAATGGTTAAGATAAATTCGATGATGGATATAAGCGATGGGTTGAGCAGCGACCTGAATCGTATCTGCCAGGCCAGCAGCGTTGGGGCTGTTATAAATGCAGAGCAGATTCCTATATCGAAGCAGGCTCGCAAATCCGCCGACCCGTTAAGCTCGGCACTTAACGACGGTGAGGATTTTGAGCTGCTTTTCACTGTTTCGCCGACAGATTGCAAAAGATTATTAAAGAATTGGGAAGGACAGGTACCAATTACGCAAATTGGCGAAATCACAGACACCGGCAAAATGAAGATAAAAATGCCCAATGGCAAAACCACCAATTTACAGGTGAAAGGATACGACCATCTCGCGTAAATGATTATTGATTAATGATTATTGATTATTTATCGATGTGCGCCAGTTTTAATATTACTTCCAATTTACCACAGCAGACTATAGAGCTTGGTAAAAAAATTGGGTCGCAATTAAAGGGAGGAGAAGTTATCGCTGTTTGCGGCCCTTTGGGCAGCGGCAAGACACACCTGATTAAAGGTATCGCAGCCGGTGCAGGTGCCACGGACAGCAAAGATGTCACCAGCCCTACATTCGTTATAGTCAATGAATATAAAGGCCGGCTGGATATTTTCCATATTGATGCCTATCGGCTTAATTCCATCGCAGAGTTTGAGATGCTGGGTTTTGATGACTTTTGCTATCCACAGTCAGTTGTTCTTATTGAGTGGGCCGATAAGATCGAATCAGCCATATTAGATATAGATTATATTCGGATAGAGCTTTCTCACGCAGGAAAAACCAAAAGAAAAATACATATCAAGAACGCACCAGTATATATGGTGCCATAAACGATGCAAAAATCCTAAGCACTAAATCCTAAATCCTAAATAAATTCAAATGACCAAAATACAAAACTTGTTTCTGAGGTTGCAGGAATCCAAACAGTTTTGAACATTTGAAATTAGAATTTTGATATTGTTTAGTATTTAGGATTTAGAATTTAGTATTTATTATTTCTGCTGATTTGGCACTTCAGCATTTATTTCCCATACTTTAGTTAGATAAGTGCAGGTTCTGTGAAGGAAGGGGTAAGCTATTTTGGGTATCAAATTTGTAACTGTAGTTAACGAAGTAGCCGTTTTGTATTTTCTTTTTTTTATCTTTATTAATTTGGAGGGTAAAAAGCTCACAAAATAACATAAGGACTTTAAGTTGCGTACCGATTAAGACGATACTTAAGATTGTAGAGGAGTTGTTTGTGTGGGAAGGACGGCATTTTAGTAACACGGTCAGTAAATTTTAACAAAGGGGAAAAAATGAAGACGAAAAGTGGTTTTACATTGGTAGAAATTCTGATTGTAGTAGTTATCCTCGGCATCTTGGCTGCCATAGTGATTCCTCAGTTCACCGAGGCCAGCACCGAGGCCAAGACCAACAGCTTGATGAGCGACCTTCAAACTATCCGCTCACAAATCGAGCTTTATAAGGTTCAGCACAACGACGCTAACCCAACTCTTGCCGGTTTTGTTGCTCAAATGACTGAGACCAGTGGTATTACTGGTACAACCAGCGGTACCAAAGTTCGTGATGCTACTTACCAATTTGGTCCATATCTACAGCAGTTACCAGCCAATCCTTTTACTGTACAAAATAGTGTTGTTGATTGGGGTGCCGGAGCTGTAGCTGGAACTGATGGTTGGGAATATAATGAAGATGATGGACAGATTCGTGCAGCTCCAGATAGCACTTCTAATTCAGCTGCTCATCAGGCTTTGTAAAGACCAAATTAGTTAGTGGTTAAATGTGTTAATTAAGGCTGACCGTGCTGAGGCGAAGGCCCATAGCAGGTCAGCCTTTTTAATGGGTAGT
>CAZIED010000190.1:0-3148 GCA_964538525.1 uncultured Pirellulales bacterium
AATGTTTTACTGGAATCTGAAATCTCGAAGTTTGCGTCCGATAGGATTGGACATCGGCCATCATTCAATCAAGATGATTCAGCTGGCCATCAACGACAACCAGATTTCTGTTTGTGCCGCAGATAAAGTTTGTATTGATGCCGATATAAATGGCGATGGCGAAGAAAGAAGAAGATTCATTATTTCAGCAATAAACAAGATGCTTTCCAGGGGCGGCTTTCGCGGAAGAGAGGTGGTTTCGTGTCTGCCGAACGATAAATTAAAAATAACCTCGCTGCGATTGGCCGAGGCGGAATCGGCTGAAATAGAACAGGCCTTGGCAAAGGAAGCTGTACATCGTTTCGGATTAGACCCGGATAAAGACACGATAAACTATTTGAACGCCGGTACTGTAAGGCAGGGCGATGAGATTAAGAACGAGCTGATATTGTTTGCCGCGGATGATGAAACGATAAGGAATCATATAGCAATGCTCGAAGAGGCTCAGCTTAAGCCGGTTGCAATAGATGCCGTTCCGTGTGCCTTGTTCAGGAGTTTTGAGAGGAATCTGCGACGCCAGGAAGATAAAGAGCGAACCGTGGTCTTTGTAGATATAGGAAGTCAGTTCACAACGGTCGTGTTCGGCAGGGCCGGTGAGATTTGCTTTGTCAAAAAGATACCTTTTGGTGGGGACAGATTTAATCAGGAAATAGGAGCGAAATTGGGCATTGACATCAATGAGGTGCAGATATTACGAGCAAAGTTTCGTATGGAAAGAGGTCTTTCATCACCCTGGTCAAACGCGACGGAATACTCTTCTGCCGATGACGGTCAGCGGCTTGATGCTTCCACAGAACAAGTAATGATTGACGCAATCAATTCGGTTGCGCATGAGCTTGCCAGAGAAATATCGCTGTGTTTCAGATATTATACGGTGACATTTAGGGGTAAATTTGTCGATAAAGCTATCTTTAGCGGCGGTGAAACATACGAAAATATCCTGCTTGACGCCTTAAGAGGACAACTGAAAATCGAGATTGAAGCTGCTCAGCCTTTAAGAGGCTTTGATATTAAGCATGCCAGATTTGACTGTAGCATGCAGGATTTAAATTGCGAATGGGCCGTTGCTGTAGGGCTCAGCCTCAAGGGCTGGAAATGGTCCGGCGAAAACGGAAGTGATAAACAAGCATTATCAGTAGAAAGAAGAGTTTTTAGTAAATCCGACAACAATGAAAGAGATTGATTTTCTTCCAGAGTGGTATAAAAGCGGCAGACGCCGGCGATCCGGTTATCGTAATCAGTATATAGCGCTTGCCGGCACATTCGCCTTGATGATGATATGGAATTTTGCGTCACTAAATTCCATATCAAAAGCTACTGCCGAGCTTGCCAAAATGGCAGCAAAACAGGCATCTGCACAAGGTGCATCAAAAGAATTTACCACTATAAAGAATGAAATAACGCAGATGCAGAAAAAGACGCAGTTAGTTCAAGAGATTGATTCGAGGATTAATGTTGCGAGCGTTTTAGCTGAGATGAGCTTTTTAATTGATGAGAAGATAGTGCTCAAGAAAGTTGAATTAACCGCTGAAAAAATGCTGAACCAGCAACAGAACCAGCCCAACAGCGGTTCTGCCGTGAGGGTTGCGACAAGTAGTTCCAATACCAAACAACAGCTGCCGCTTGGCGGCGTCCGATTCAAAGTTGTGATAAACGGCATAGCGGCTGACTCAAGTGACGTTGCAGCTTTCGTATGTAAATTAGAAGATTCGCCATATTTCTGTCAGGTTTATCTTAGTTACTCTCGAAACAAGACCATGGATAAATTCGAAATTTCCGCTCCCCGCCTGGGCGGGCATCAGATAAGCGAGTTTGAGATAAGCTGTTATATAGCGAATTTTCGCCAGGATGAAACTATCATTAGAGTAAAACGCTAAAACCGGAAAGGTAGTGACAACAGAGTGTTAAATAGAAAAAAACAACAGGTTTCTATTTGTTTGGTGGCTGTGATACTGATAGTCGATTTTATACTGTTTGGTTATCTTCCATTGCATAAAACAAAAATTGCCATCAGGCAAACAAAATCTGCTCTCAAGCTTGCGATTAATAAATGCTCGGCCGGAAGCCAACAATTGCCGTTACTTACAAATCAATTACATCAATTGCAAAGTACGGTTTCAAACTATGATGTAAAAGTGCCTACGGACAGGGCTCTTGGCACGTTTTTGCAGCAAATAGCCAATCTGATGACCGAGCATAATCTGAGCGAGCAGGTGGTGACTCCCGGAGCGGAAATAAAGGCCGATAATTTGAGCTGTATCCCCATAAATATACAGTGCAAAGGGACATTGATTCAGGTTTTTCAGTTTTATAAACGGCTGCAAAGTATAGACAGGCTTGTTCGCGTTGAACAGGTTAAGCTCGTCAACGATGTCAGCCTTACCGGACAAGCAAGCATGGAAACCAAGGCGGTGATTTATTATAGACCAAATGCCCAGCCAGATAAAGAACCCTTGGGGTAACCGTAATACGATATGAAACAGAAAGCAGAAAATACCGATAACAGAACCAATAAACTCCTTGCCAAGCTGGCAGCAGAGAAGAAAAAGTCTGTATTGGCGTTGTGTCTGGTCTCGCTAATGATTTTTATGTGGATTAAGGTTATTGCCAAAAAGGCACCTCAGGCTGCAGAAGCGACTGTAACGACACAACAGGAAAACTCTTCAAACAAAACAAATTCACAACCTAAAATATCCTTTATTGAGCTGCCAAAAGTACCGGGGCGAAACGACCAGATTACGAGAGACTTTTTTAATTCAAACGACTTGTGGGCCTTTATTAGAAATAATGAAGGGACAAATTCAATCAGAAGCGGCGAAATAAGTGTGACATCGAAAGACGGCAGGAAAAATGCGCTGATTAACCTTGCAGGCAGGCTAAAGCTTGAGGCAATAGAGCTTGGTGATAATCCGCGTGCCTTTATCAACGGAAAGCTGCTGTCTGCGGGTGATAAATTATCCATTAGAAGTGGGGCTAATACATACGAATTTGAAGTAATCCGAATTGAAAAAGATACCGTGTACGTAAAGTGTGCAGAAGTAGAAGTAACGTTAAGGCTTATACCTTTAGAAGAAGTGATTGATTAGGTAGCAAAGATATTTAGCCCCAC
>CAZIED010000190.1:3248-4662 GCA_964538525.1 uncultured Pirellulales bacterium
TGATGGTAACGATTTCGGTCGGTAGTATTGAGCAGAGCCCAACGTCAACAGAGCCCGACCCAAATGTTGTTCCAGCAAACGTTGATGTAAAAAGTACCGATAAAGTTAGCGCCAGACCTCTGCCCAGTCAAGCCGCTGCACCGCCTGTAAGCCAGTCCGAATTGCAGGTGTCAAAGGATGTTTCTCCACCTGGGAAGATTCAATCGATCTCTTTTAAAAAGGATTGGCCAATACGTGATGCGCTTGATTTTCTCGGCAAACGCTATCAGAAAAATATCGTGCCTTCAGCAAAGGTAGATGTTTTGATCACGATTACCAGCCTTTACAATGTGACATTTGAGGAGGCACTGGAGGCAATATTGGGAAACACCTTAAAATACGAGCAGAAGGATAATTTCATCAAGGTTTACACAGCCGAGGAATACAAACAGATTAAGGAAGACAAGAGCCGAATGACACACAGAGTTTTCACTCTTTTCTATATCACTGCAAAGGAAGCGGAAGGTTTGATTACTCCCGTATTGAGCGGCCAAGGGCTTATCAAGTCGAGCACGCCTGCTAAAAGTGAAATTTCCGGCGGCGCATCCAGTGGTTCAGGCAGCAGTAGTGGCAGCGGTGGTGGAGGCGGCGGCGGAGATACAATGGCCTTGAACGATATGATAGTTGTTTACGACTATCCTGAAAATGTAGAAAAAGCAGCTGAGGTGATTAAATTGATAGACATCAGGCCAAAGCAGATTCTTGTCGAGGCAACCATCTTAAGCGCTGTCTTAACCGAAGAGACTAAATTCGGCATCGACTGGAACTTTTTTAACGGTGTTAATCTGACTGGCACCGCTGCAACTTCGGACATTACAACCGTTACCTCTACTAGTGACGTGTCTTCCCTAAGAGGAGATGCTGCAACACCTCCTATTACACAGATAGCTACTGGTGGTGCTGGCACTCCGTTGGAAACCGCCGGCTTTGCTACAACTGGAGACAATGGTCTTAGAATAGGTGTCACCAGCGGTAATTTGGCAGCCTTCATAACCGCACTTGAGAGAACAACTGATGTCACCATTCTGGCCAATCCGAAAATTCTGGCGATAAATAAGCAGGAAGGTATGTTACATGTTGGTAAGACTCTTGGTTATCGCGGAAGTACTACCATTGGTCAGGGAGGTGTTGCAACTCAAGGTGAAGACAAATTCCTGGACAGCGGTACAAAACTTGTCTTCAGGGCTTACATAGGCGGTGATGGCTATATCAGGATGGACATACATCCGGAAGATAGCACAGCGCAGCTAAATGTTGACAAAGTACCAGATAAAACTACCGCTGAGGTAAAAACCAACATTCTCGTAAAAGACGGCGAAACCATTATAATCGGCGGTTTATTCAGAGATGTTATAACTACCGGCAGATCCCAGGT
>CAZIED010000191.1:0-2448 GCA_964538525.1 uncultured Pirellulales bacterium
TGGGTTTCAAGGTGCAGTTTTCCTTCACCTGTACCAATTTTGCCGGCGAGCTTTGCCCTGCTTACTTCTCCAATTAAGGTTATTGGCAAATCTGTCCTTATTGAGCCGTTGTGCGTAGAAACATCAACTGTTGCTGAGAAATTAGGCGGAGCCGTAAATTCTATACCGCCATTGTGGGAGACTGCCGAAACATCGCATACAGGCTTCGCAGCTTCAGAATAATAAACTTTTACGCCGCCGTTATGCGTTTCGAGCTGTGCGTCACCGGAAATCTCTTTACATGTAATTGAGCCGTTGTGCGTTTTAAGCTTGGCCGTGCCGACAATCTGCGTAGCGGCTACCCCGCCATTGTGCGTTATGGCGTTAATCTCACCGGTAATATTTTCAATTGTCACAGCACCATTGTGGGTTGTAAGCTCCAGATTGGATTTATTTGGCACTATTGCCTTGAGGCTCACACTGACAGAGCGGTTCGTCATAACGACCGGCTGTTCAATCTTAACGGTCAGCTTGTCACCGAACGTTTCCAGTTTAACGTTTGTCTCTTCAGCAACTTTTTGAGCTTCTTCATCCGTTAAGGCGTGGCCAACAATCGTGGCGGTCAGATTGCAGTCGGCAACCTCTGCACCTTCGATCGTTATCGAGCCGTTATGTGTCTGCGCTGCGAAGGTCGAGCCGCTCTGCATAGGCGCCGATAAATTTACAATCCTTTCGTACTTTGCGTTCAAGGGCCAGCCGCAGAAGTTGATACAGCAGCCTAATACAGTTACGAGCAAGCCCAACAGACAACACAATGATACCTTTGTAAATAATCCTGTTTTCATTTTCTTTCCTTTCCTGGCCACCCATTAAAATTGGGGCTAAGTATATTTAACCCCTACCTTCTGTCTCCTGTATTCTGTCTTCTGTATTCTATTCCTTTGTAGGTAAGTCGCAGGTTTTGTACAATAGGTTTCAAAATTTTTGAAACTTTTTTCCTCAGGCACACGACTAATACAAGAAAGGGAGATTCTTTGGCTAAGAATCCACGGCAACAGGAATTGGCCAATTGGTTTGAGCTGCTCCGCAGTGGAGATGAAGCCGCCTTTGCCGAGCTCATTGATAAATATAAAGAGACGGTGTTTTTGTGCTGCCGAAGCCTGGGTTTGAAAGAAGACCAAGCAGAAGATGTGGCCAGCGAGACGTTTTTAGCAGCCTATCAGGGACTGCACCGATACGCAGGTCGTGCCGAGTTAAGCACCTGGCTGTGGAGCATAGCATACCGGCAGGCAATAAACTATCTGAGGAAAAATCGCAGGAAATGGACCACCTGCAGCGAGCTGCGAGCTGCGAGCTGCGAACACCGAACATCAACAGAGAATAGCGAAGAAGCAGAAATCATCTGGTCGGCAGTTTCGCGGCTGCCGAGACTATGGGCGATGGCGATTATACTGCATTATCGAGAAGATAAGACAATCGCTGATATTGCACGGATAATGCGGGTGAGAAAAAACACCGTCAAAACATATTTATTTCGAGGCCGTGAGAAATTAAAATCTACCTTGGCTGGAAAAGAATTTTAATGCCAATGGACACATATAAATTTGAACAGATGTTGACTCATGCTTTACAAAAGCATTGCGAATCGGTGCCGGCTGACTTTACCAGCAGGACTCTTCGGCAAATCAGGCAAGCACAACAGCAGAAGATGTTGGCCAGTGTCATTATGCAGGAAAGGTTTGCATTGGCAGGATGTATTATACTTAGCACCGCCGCAATTATTACTGCCATAATCTTCCCAGACATAGCAGCAGTCTCCCGTCACACCATCATGAATATGACACAGCAGGTAGAAATCTTTATTGATAAAACTCCGCAGGCCATTCAAAACTTAAGTAGCGGTTGGCACAACTACTACCTTATCGCTGTATCACTGGCGTTTGCTGTTTATAGCCTTGTAGAATTATTTATAGAGAGCACAAGAGCATAAGTGCACAAGTGCACATTTAAGTTATGCAATTATGCACGTACACGCTCAAGCTCAAGCAAACGTTTTTTTACACTTATTCCACCCGGAGCCGAAAAACCGCCGATGCCGACTTTGCAGACCACTCTGTGGCAGGGAATAATCAAAGAAAGCGGATTTCGGGCAAGTGCATTTCCGACGGCCCTGGCAGTTTTAGGATGACCTGTCATTTTTGCTAAACCTGAATACGTCATCACCCGGCCAAATTTAATCCCTCTACAAGCAAACAAAACATCTCTATAAAAAGGGCTAAATCCGTCTAATTCGATAGGAATATCCTGGCTAAAATCTACGTAAGCACCTTCAAAATAAGCGGTTATCTGCTCTTGAAGCGCCGTGAAAAGGTTTTTGTCGAATATAGGAATCAGGGATCGGGGGTCGGGGGTCAGAAGCTCGCGTTTGACTTTTTCAGATTTGGATAAGGGCAGACATGTTCTGCAAAG
>CAZIED010000191.1:2548-4647 GCA_964538525.1 uncultured Pirellulales bacterium
CTAAATTATGTCTCTTGAAGAGCTAAGAAAACGAATTGATGAGATTGACTACCAGCTTGTCCAGCTTATCAATGAGCGTGCGCAGGTTGTAGTAGAGATTGGCAAGCTGAAGACCAGAACCGATGAGCCTATCTATGCACCTGACCGTGAGAAAAAGGTTCTGGCAAAGGTTATCCAGGCTAACAAAGGCCCTCTGCCGGATAAGTGCCTGGTGGCTATATGGCGAGAGCTGATGAGCGCCTCTTTTATGCTGGAAAAGCCGTTGCGAATCGGTTATCTTGGCCCGGGCGGCAGCTTTAGCCACACCGCAGCCATGCTAAAGTTCGGCCAGAGCGTTGAATATGAGCCGCTAACGGATATTAAAAGCATCTTCGATGAGGTCGGCAAAGGCCATTGCGATATGGGCGTGGTTCCAATCGAGAACACTACCGGCGGCGGTGTCATAGAAACGCTGGACGCCTTCATCGACTCGAATGTAAAGGTTCGCGCCGAGGTGCTGATGGCAATCCACCATAACCTGCTGGCAAATTGCACGTTAGCGGAGATTCAAAAGATTTACTCTAAGCCCGAGGTATTCGCACAGTGCCGAAACTGGCTAAGTGCCACCTTTAAGGATGCACAAACCATCGCTGTGGCCTCCACCGCCAGAGCGTCGCAAATGGCTGCCGCTGAGCCGGATGCCGCTGCGATCGGCTCTAAAATCGCAGCAGAATTGTACGGCCTGAAAATTGTCTGCGAAAACATCGAAGACATCGCAAACAACATTACAAGATTTCTTGTAGTCGGCTGTGAAGACGCCAAACCCACCGGCGAAGATAAAACGGCCATATTATTTAGCACCGCCCACAAGGCCGGCGCTTTGGCCGATGTGCTGGATGTATTCAAGCGATATAATATTAACCTAACCAATATTGAATCCAGGCCGAGTAAGAAAAGACAATGGGAATACTATTTCTTTATGGATTTCATTGGACATAGAGCTAACGAACATGTTCAAAAGGCGCTGGATGAGGCACGTAAGCACTGTCTGCAGCTTTCGATTTTAGGCAGCTTCCCACGGGCAACAGAGATGCTTTAAGCAGGTTCATCGGTCATTGTTCATAGTTCATCAAAGAACACCGAACAATGAACTATGAACGATTATTAGGAGTGTCTTATGACAAAACCATTTATAGCCGGTAACTGGAAGATGAATACCGACAGCCACTCCAGCGTGGCGCTGGCTAAGGCTATCGCCGAAAAAATCTCGGATGTGGCAGGTCACGATGTTACCGTAGCGGTTTGTCCACCGTTTGTTTATCTACAGTCAGTGGTCAAAGCCCTTAGCGCATCACATATCGCCGTGGGCGCTCAGGATGTTTATTTTGAGCCTAACGGTGCCTTTACCGGCGAAATAAGCACTTCCATGCTGAAAGATATCGGTTGTGCGTATGCTATTTGTGGACATTCGGAACGCCGACATGTAATAGGCGAGGCCGATGAGCTGATAAATAAAAAAGTGGCCGCCGCTATATCCGGCGGGCTTTTGCCGATATTATGTGTCGGCGAGCTGCTCGCCGAACGAGAGGCCGAACAAACTGAAAAAGTGGTAACTCGGCAGCTCAAGGCCGGCTTGGCCGGACTAAACCATGAAAAGGTCTCGGCGGTAATAATAGCTTATGAGCCGGTCTGGGCCATTGGGACTGGTAGAACTGCAACTCCGCAGCAGGCTCAGGAAGCACATAATTTTATACGAAAGCTGCTTTCTCAGATGTACGACAATCGCTTGGCTAAAGAAACTCGCATCCTCTACGGCGGCTCAGTAAATGCGAATAACGCCGCAGAACTGATGCAACAGCAGGATGTGGACGGCCTATTAGTTGGCGGTGCAAGCTTAAAAGTGAACGATTTTATCGCCATTATCCAGGCAGCAGGGGAAATTCAAAAATCAAAGAGCAAAATGTAAAATTATAAAAGTTCGTAGTTCTGGGTTCATTGTTCATTGACAAACTATGAACTCTGAACTATGAACAACGAACCAGGATTCAGAATTTTAATTTTTAATTTTTAATCTTTGATTTTGCTTTGTAGAAAAGACTAATTGTCATTTCGACCGGAGC
>CAZIED010000192.1:0-4599 GCA_964538525.1 uncultured Pirellulales bacterium
CCGCAGCGTTCTTAGAACCTGCATCCAGCGTCTCACGAATCATCACTCCAGCCTTTGCCCAGGGGTCGGTGTTAGTGATACTAACCACCCTTGCTACTATAGTCACATTACCGGAGAGCTGCTTGTAGGCAAAGTGGAACTGGTCAGCCGTATCCCAAATGTCCGCACCAGAAGCTGTTATCTTAATAGGTGGACCAGCTGTGAATGTGCCCACAGCTATCGCACCTCTGAACCACAGCGTCAGAGAATTTACGCCTTTTGCGGTCCAATCCTGCGGTTCTGTCCACTGGCGCTCGGCCTCAGAATAAAGCAATATTCCGCTCTTCTCGTAGCTGGTCCCTTCGTTGACAGTACCATCATTGTCGTAATGCATGTACATGGCCTGAGAGCCGCCGTGAACAATACTGCGTTCGGCGTATGGAAGCTCAAAGTGACCTACCGTCATGCCGGTATTATTCACGTAATAGTCTTCCCAGGTATAATATATAATGTTATTAACATCATCATAGTCTTCAAAGTCTTCCACAATGGCGTAGTCAGCTACTGTGAATTTCCAGGTGTGGCCTTTAAGTATAGTCCCATCAGCCTCGACCTCATCGATTCGCCAGTAGTAAGTTTGGCCCCACTGAAGAGGAGCTTCGGTGGGGATATATTCGGTTTTTTCAAAGTCTTGCTGGCCGCGATAGATATCTGGAGTTGTTATATCAGCGTTATTCACAATGTCAAAATCAGTACCGAAGTACACATTGTGCTGAGCGGCTTTATCTCCCGCAGTCCATCGAAGCGCAGGTGTCTGTCTGACTCCTATGGCACCATTAACTGGACTTTCACCCGAGGCGCGTAGGGGCGGTGATAATGCACCTGGTGAAATAATTTGTCGTGATATGGATGGACTTTGCCACTTTAACTGGGCTATTGCATCTCCGGCTTCATCGAAGAATTCCATCTTGAGGGAAACCCAACCAGCCTCAAGATATATAGAACCCTCATCTTCTGTAGCCCAGGCATTGATCGAACTCCAGTTATCGACAAGCAATTTACCGTCTACCCACAATCTGGCGTTATCATCACTTGTAGTATAAAAAGTATAAGTGTCGGAAGCCGGAATTGCTAACTCAGCGGTCCACCTGACCGAAAAGCCGTCCGTATTTACTATCGGATTAGGAGATTCACCACCCCAAACAAAATCTATTTTGGGATCTATACGGGTGAGAACGGGATTGCCTGATAAATCCGTGTTATTAAAGTACTCGGCTTTCGCACCGTTATTGGGACCGACGGTAGTAAAAGACCAGACACTTCCCCGATATGTTGTTTTGCCGTCGTATTCATCGACCACCCAGAAATATTTCGTATTATAATCGAGCTGACCCGGTGAGAAATTAGGATTTTCAACATTCCCCTTGTCCGCAACCGAAGCACGTGCTGACACAGACGCTTGATTTTTATGGAAATATACATGATGTCGAATCGACCCTGCCCCCCCTGTCCATTGTAATAAAACGTCCGTATTGACATATTCAGCTCCATCATCAGGAATTGGTTTAGAAGCGGTAAGCGGAAGGATAGTGAAGCTCCAGACGTCACCCGGATGGATAACAGTACCGTCGGACATGGTTTCTGCGACTCGCCAATAATATGTATTACCTATTTGCCATTCATGACCTTCGAAACTTGTCTTAGTCATTAAGCCGATATCGGTGTTGCCGGTCCCATTTTTCACATATTCATAATTCTCACCAATATACAAATGGTGACCAGAGGCGGTTTCTCCGGCCGTCCAGGCAAGTACTACCCCTGTTGTGGACAATACCGATTTGTCATACGGTTTCGGCACTGTAGCCTTTAACTGCTGTGTCGGCATTAGCTCACCTATCTCAGCCGCCGACAGCGCCCTATTGTAAATTCGTACATCATCGATGAGGCCGTCCCAGTTGCGTTTTGCCGCGGTCGGATTCTCGCCAATAAGCACATTCGCTGGACTAACACCGATGCGCGACGAAGTAGCAATAGTTGCATCAAGCGAACCGTCCAAATATAAGTTGATGCTTGCACCATCATACGTTCCGGTAACGTGATGCCATTCATCTAAACCAACTACAGTGCTTCCATTGACGGAAGGATTAGTGGCAGACCAGATTGTGATACCAAAGTGAAACTGCCGTTGGTTACTGTTGTTACTGAGTCTCCAGGAGTATTCACCCTTAGATACAACAGATACCCACTGAGTGGGGACAGACCTGATAGTTACCCATGCGGCGACCGACATCTCGTTAGCAGTATCAAAGATTGGATCATATCCACAATCCACATAGTCATTACGACCATCAAGATCCAGCGCTCCATCAATGTACCCGGACACCCATTGTGCGCCTCCTAAAACGGTGCCGTCATTACCATGGCCGGATGAATCAGCAGCCGTAAAGCCGGTTGTCTCATCGAGCTTCCACCAGCCGACGAGATTTGGATCTGCCGCTTTGGTTGCATTGGTCAAAGCCAGACCAAGCACAAGAACAAAACATGATAAATAAATTACTTTCTTACACATAATATTCCCCTTTCAAAAAGCTAAAACAGTATGAATGTGATTTGGCCACGCACCAAAACACCAGCCTCGATTTTCCATTTTCCATTTACTATTCGTTATTGACAATTGCAAAATAATAAATAGTCAATAATAAATCGCAAATTGAATTTCCTTCCTTAGAGGCCGATTTGAGCAGCCAATTCAAATTTAAGGCCATCGATTCTGCAGTCAACAATTTGCCTTAAATTCGACGGTTGACATACTATATTTGCCCATTACACAACTACAAAATTAATACTCAAATCGCAAAATTCTTCACATCCTCACAATGATATTTATACCAAATTTACCACAAGTGCTGCAAGAGAAATCCTTATCGGTCTATCATTTTGTAAAAGTTAAATTCATGTTGTAAATACAGAAGTTAGAGCCCAGCCAAAATGAAAAATAGACATATTTGGTGTTAGGCTGTCAGATACTGAGCCTCTTCATTACTTTTAGATTCTTGTTGATAAGGTCTATTCTTTGGGCTACACAAGCTGCAGACCGCAGATAGTCTTGCGGTGTATGCATCACGTAATCGAGCATCTTTTCGACCGATGTCTTTGCAACATGCATTCGTGTGTCCGATGAGCCATAATAGATAAACAATTCACCTTTGTCTCTGGCCACCCAGCCGCTGCTGAAAACCACGTTCGAGACGTCGCCGATACGTTCATCGCCTTGCGGAGCTAATAGATAACCGCCCGGTGCGTGCGTAACTTTCCACGGCTCATCGAGCTTTGTCAGAAAGGCATATAGGACGTATCGCAGGCCGGCAGCGCACGCCCGCACCCCGTGGGCCAATTGCAGCCAGCCCTGGTCGGTTTTGATGGGTGCGGGTCCCAGCCCGTTCTTGACCTCTTTAATGGTATGGTACTTTCTGTCATCGACAATAATCTCGTGGTCGAGACAAGCGTGCTCTATATTTTCAGACAGGCCCCAGCCAATTCCGCCACCCGAGCCGGCCTCAATGAAACCTTCCTGTGGGCGTGTATAGAAGGCATATTTACCATCAACGAACTCTGGGTGCAGCACAACATTTCGCTGCTGTGGAGAATTGGTCTTCAAATCATCGAGCCTCTCCCACTTCGCCAGGTCCTTCGTGCGGGTGATACCACATTGTGCAATCGCCGATGACAAATCCCCTCTTGCAGCATTGGGGTCCTTTCGCTCGGTACAAAACAGGCCATAGATACAGCCGTCTTGATGCTTAGTCAGCCGCATGTCATAGACGTTTACATCCGGCTCGTCTGTTTCGGGCATAACAATTGGAAAGTCCCAGAACCGGAAGCTGTCGATGCCGTTCTTGCTTTCTGCTACGGCGAAAAAACTCTTGCGGTCATATCCTTCCACACGGGCTATCAGGTATATCTTGCCATCCAGCTCTATTGCACCGGCGTTGAATGTGCTATTAATACCCAATCGCGTCATCAGGTGCGGATTAGTCTTGTGGTTCAAATCATATCGCCAAAAGATCGGGGTATGCTCAGCCGTCAAAACAGGATATTTATACCGTTCGAGGATGCCATCTCCGTCCTCAATTTTAACGTTTCTACACTTGATGAGCTTTTTGTGATTGTCAAAAAGAGCCTTTACTTTCTTGTCAAAAGCTGCTTTCTGCATTTGTTTTAACCTCCTTTACTTATGGCATTTAGCCTGCGAATCACCTCCAGACAAGCCCGGGAGTTGTGATAGGGGCACTTCCATTCTGATACCTTAGGCTGCTGTAAATCAGGCGTACCATCGCGGGATACACGCCAGAACCATTCGCCATTCTTTTGGTCAACGATGCGCTGCTCGATGAATTGCCAAGACTGCAAGGCAGCTTTGAAGAAATGCTCCTTACGGGAGAGCTGGTAAGCATTAAGAAAACCAACGACCGCCTCTGCCTGTGGCCACCACTCTTTATCTGAATTGATGATTTTTCCGTCTTTGCCTTCATAGAAAAGGCCGCCATCTCCTTCGACTCCGCTCAGGACAGGCTTATCGAGCCCCTGTTCATAGACCGTCTGTGCCATTTTAATGGCGAT
>CAZIED010000193.1:0-4597 GCA_964538525.1 uncultured Pirellulales bacterium
AGTCACCGGACGCCAGATAACCCCGCCCGGTTATCCTGCTTCGTGGGGAACGGTTGCCGGTGATTATCAGGTGGACCCTGATGTCGTCAATCAGAACGGCAAGGATAAGTTTGGAGGTCTTTACGCCCGGACGATCAAAGACGACCTTAAATCCGTCCCGACTATTTCTTTGGTAATGTCAATAGATAGCTGGTTTGGTCCTACTGGTATATATATAAATGAGTCTCAGGATGGTACTGAGCGTGTGTGCTCAATGGAATGGATCGATCCCAACGGGCGTGGGGGATTCCAGATCAATTGTGCGATCGCCATGCAGGGCGGTGTCAGCGGCGGCGGTACGAGCTTAGACAGATGGAAGGTATTTAAGCTCTCGATGCGACCACGATTCAAAACCGCCACCGATGACGGCAAGCCCACCGGCGGTCCTTCACAGCTGGATTATCGCGTCTTTCCCGATTCGCCGATAGAGCACTTCGACACTTTCGTGTTAGATGAAGTACTGGCCAATGCCTGGAACCACAGCGGTCAGCATACGCACACAATATACACTCAAGACCAGTACGTCTCCGACCTTCATAATGCGATGGGCGGTTACTCTCCACATGGGCTTTTCGCCCACCTTTATATTAATGGTTTGTACTGGGGGATGTATTACGTTCACGATCGGCCTGACCATTCATGGGCCGCACAAATGTTTGGCGGCGAAAAGGAAGAGTACGATGTACTAAAGCACAATGCGAGCCTGGTCGTCAACAACGGCCTCGGCGGCAGTGCCACCGCCAACTTCAATGCCATGCTTAATGCGGCTAATGCCGTAGCAGCCGATCCCGCCAACCAGGCCAAATATGATGCTCTCTGCCAGAAGCTGGATATAGATAACTTCATCACGGATCTTTTGGCGCACTGGTTTGCGCTGAACTGGGATTGGCCGGATAAGAATTGGTATGCTACGCATCGTAACACGCCGGACGGCCGGTGGCGATTTCATGTCTGGGATGCAGAGCACGCGATTGAATACTGGGATTCGCAGAACGTCCTCGGTAAAAGTGTCTCCGGCCTTCACGACAAGCTCAAGACAAATCCAGAGTATCGCATGCGCTTTGCCGACCTTGTACATAAGTTCTTTTTCAACGGCGGGGTGCTGACATATCCGAACACCGCCAATATGCACAGAGCGCGGATGGCAGAAATCGACCGTGCAATTGTCGGTGAGTCTGCCCGGTGGGGTGACACTCGGTCAGCAACGCCCCACACACGACAGGATTGGGTGGTGATTCAGGAGGGCATCCTTTCCCAGTTTATCCAGCCTCGCTCGACGTTCGTTCTGAATTGGCTCAAAAACGCCGGCCTCTATCCGGCTGTTGATGCTCCGGTCTTCTACATCAACGGCTCTTATCAGCATGGCGGCCACATTTCTTCAAGCAGTCAGCTCTCAATGACCAAACCAATCGGCACAATATGGTACACCGTTGATGGTTCTGATCCGAGAGTGCCGGGTAGCGGTGGCGGAACTGTGAGCACCAGCACTCTCGTGCCCGAAAATGCTTCCAAGCGGGTGCTTGTTCCTGCTGCTACGGTTAGCGACGCCTGGAGAGGCGGCCAAACATTCGATGATTCAGCCTGGACAGCCGGTAGCGGCGGCGTTGGCTACGAAACACAGACCGGCTACCAATCTTACTTCACCATCAATGTCCAGCAACAAATGTATAACAAAAACGCAGCTTGTTACATACGAATCCCTTTCACGATATCCAGTAATCAATTAGCCGCGATAAAGAGCCTGACACTCAATGTACGGTACGATGATGGTTTTATTGCATATATCAACGGAGTCGAAGTCCAGAGGGCACAATTTACCGGAACACCAGCATGGAACTCGCAGGCAAGCAGCACACATGATGACGCTCTTGCTGTTAACTTCGAGAGCTTCGATATATCAGCTTATATTATCTCTCTGCGCCAGGGTGATAATATTCTCGCCATACATGGTCTTAATTCCCCGGCTACCAGTACAGATTTCCTTATCTCTGCTGAGCTGGTAGCTGGTCAGGGTGCCACTTCCACAAGTCCAGCCGGAGTCTCGCCGACCGCAATAGAGTATAAAGGGTCATTCACACTGAATAAGAGCACTCACGTCAAATCAAGAGTCCTTAGTAGCGGTACCTGGAGCGCCCTTAATGAGGCTACTTTTGCGGTAGGCTCTGTTGCGGAGAATCTGCGTATCACGGAGATTATGTACCATCCACAGGAGGGCACTGCTGATGCCAATAATGAGGAATACATTGAGCTAAAGAACATCGGCACGGATTCTATCAATCTGAATTTAGTAAGATTCACGGACGGTATAGATTTTACCTTTGGCGATGTAGCCCTTGCGGCGGGTGGCTATACGGTAGTGGTCAAAGACAGGAATATTTTTACTGCACGATATGGTACTACATTGAATATAGCAGGCCAGTACACCGGAAGTCTTTCTGATGCGGGAGAGAGGATACGTTTGGAGGATGCTGTTGGCCAGACGATACTGGATTTTGAGTACAGCGATGGCTGGCGCAATATTACAGATGGTGGAGGATTTTCTCTGACTATAATAAATGCGACAAACTCTGACCCCAATAGCTGGAATCAGAAGGATTCCTGGCGGGCCAGTGCGTTAGTTGGCGGCTCACCCGGAAGGGATGATAGTGGTATTATACCTAATCCTGGTTCTGTGGTGATAAATGAGGTTTTGGCTCATTCACACGCAGGCCAGCCTGACTGGATAGAGCTGTATAATACTACGGGTTTACCAATCGACATAGGTGGGTGGTTTTTAAGTGACAGTAGTGCCGAGCTTATGAAATACCGCATAGCAAATGGTACTATTATTTCTCCGCACGGTTATGTAGTTTTTTATGAGGATAGGCACTTTGGCAACGCGCAGGATGTCGGCTGTCGTGAAGTATTTGCGTTGGCTGAGAATGGCGAGATGGTATATTTATCCTCTGCGCTGGATGGGGTATTGACAGGTTATCAGGAGTCGGAGGATTTTGGCCCATCACAGACGGGGGTATCATTTGGCCGATACTACAAGGCCGGCACGGATAATTATAACTTTGTGGCGATGAGCGCAAATACGCCAGGTTCGGCAAATTCTTATCCGAAGGTAGGACCAATAGTAATAAGTGAGATTATGTACAATCCTGCATCCGGCAATCAGGATGAGGAGTATATAGAGCTTTGTAATATAAGCTCACAGCCGGTTATTTTATATGACTATGAGCTGGCAGCGTCTTGGAAGCTTACAGATGGAGTGGAATATAATTTTCCGGCTGATGTACCTGTGAGTGTGCCTGCTGGTGGGTATTTGGTTGTGGCGAAGAATCCTGTGGTTTTTTCAGCCAGGTATGGTGTCATGCCTGCGGGAGCTGGTGTTTTGGGGCCTTATGATGGACAGTTGAGTAATGGAGGCGAGAAGATCGGGCTATGTGCACCTGGTGAGGAGGATGAGCTTGGCAATAGGTATTATATTCGGATGGATTTGGTAAGTTTCAGTGATGGCTCACATCCGCAGGATTGTCCTGGAGGGTTGGACTTATGGCCGGTTGAGGCGGATGGAGGAGGGTTATCTTTAACGAGGCGAGTAGCCGGCGAGTATGGCAATGACGTAGCGAATTGGGGTTCAGCCTTGCCTTCACCGGGGCGATAATGTATTGCTTACAGCAGAAATAAAATGTTGGTTTTTATAAAATTAATTTGAGGATGGTTTTTTTCGGTTAATAAATTTGACAAATTGGGGGTGTGAATTGTACAAAGCAGAACAGAAACAAGATGGTTTATAATTTATTTTGGCAGTCAATCGTCGGAAGTATGTACTAACAGGAGCAGATTATGTCTGGAAGAAGTACAAGCCTTTTGTTTTTGTGGCCTTTTGAAGCTGTTTGGAAAATACTTACCTTGGTGCTGGTTGTCACAGGACGGATTTTGGGCATAATACTGGCATTAGGCCTGATGATTGCTGGTATCGCGCTTACTATGACAATCGCAGGTGCCGCTATTGGGATTCCATTTGCCATCCTGGGCTTTTTACTGATGATACGTAGTATTTTTTAGCAGGATTTATGTGAAGGTTGGAATACTTCATCACAATTGTTGAACTGTAAGGAGAGATGATATGTATAAAAGCCATTTTACCTTAATTGTGTTTCTGGTAGGTTCGGCCGTAATTATGTCCGGGTGTTTGGCGGCTGCAGTAGGTGTTGGAGCTGTTGGTACTGTGGCTTACGTCAAAGGTGACCTTGAGGCGGTAGAGGCGAAAAATATCGATGCCGTTTACGCCGCTACCAGGAGAGCGGTAAAGCCTCTTGGAATAGCGGTTACGAAGGATTTCAAAGAAGCTCTTTCGGCTGAAATCGTTGGTCGTGACACCGATGATAGGAATACAACAATACGACTAAAGGCTCTATCGGATAACACTACGAAACTATCAATCAGAGTGGGGATTTTTGGAAATAAAGTCAGGTCGTCTCTTATCTATCAGAAAATCCACGATAGTTTGTAGAGTAAGAGCCTATCCGAATAACTGGGTCGTTATGAGGCCGAGCGAAAAGTTCGAGGA
>CAZIED010000194.1:0-4570 GCA_964538525.1 uncultured Pirellulales bacterium
AAGCGTGGGCGTATCTTATTTTATCTCCCTTTAGTCCTGCATTTATAAGCTCACCCCTCACCTCTTTTAAATCATTAATTAAGGCTTTGTCAGCACGATTTTCTATGTCTCCGAAACGATATTCTTCAACAAAAAGCCGTCCGGTTTCTATCTGTTCCCGTCGAAAGTTTTTCAGCTTGCTTGCAACTTCATTGCTGGATTTAGCAATCTCAAGGGGTGTAATTTTTTCCCAACCCTCTTGATCTCTGGCTGGTTCCATTGCCAAATCATATACTGCCAATTCTCCGGGAGTGGCAAGAAACAGCAGACGGGGACGGGACATACACCAGATTTTATTAAAAAGCTTCCGTAATGTTTCTGGTTCGTCTACTTCAGATTGAGCAAATACTACAACTGGATTATTTTCTACAAAAAAAATTGTTTCCGCCCCAACCTCTTTGGTCAGTGCCAGCCATTCACCCTTTTCTATCCAATCTTTCTTTGATAGATTATTTGGTTCAGTGGTACCTTCGAAAAGCGGTCCTTCAGCATAACCCAGTTGGTCATAAGCACTTTTTAGAAGTTCTTGTGCGGTTGTAACTGCCATAATTCCCTACAATTATTAACAGTTGATTTTTCCAAATTATAAAGTTTTTGATTTATTTATCAATGCTATCAATTTATCAATCAGAAGAATTGTATAAAATAATCTAAAGTGGTGTGAAATGTCGAACGCTATATTATCTGTCTTTTCGAACGAAGAAAGAAATCTTTCCACCAACTATCTTTTATGTCATCCCAAGATACAACACACTTCATTATTGTATTTTCTTTGCCTGCGAACTTTTCCTATAAGCAATTTCTCCGCCATTTCGCTATCTTCTAAATCTGTTTGGAGTAAATAACCTCAAGCAATGTTACTACTGAAGGCCAACTAATACAATCATATTTTACGTGACAAAAAATGAAAACAAACCGTCTTCGCTTCGCTACGCCAAAGGCTACGCCGGAGGCGAGTCGCTACGCCGTGTCAGGGCATAGTCTTCTCGTCTCGGCCCCCGTGCTTTCGTGCCCGCTGCCCCGACCAACGGAAACTAAAAACTGAAAGCTAAAAACGAAAAACTCTTGTGGTGAGCCTGTCGAATCCAATTGAATTCCAAAGTTTTACATTTTTCACTTTACGTTCTACGCTTTTTCTGAAGGCCCTGTTGCGTATAGACGCTTTTTACGCTTCGTATTGACCTGTTTTGCATTGCCTTTCTCGGCTTTTCGTGCTATAAGGACTGACCTGTGCAAGATTCTATTTTGAATTCTATACCTTGAATTTTGCACTATATGAAAGGGACCCCGCCTTGCGGGAACAAAATGGTAATAACAAGCTTCCGTTTTTAACAGCCGAGTTTCCAGGCATCGGCGGCATTATTAAAACACGAGCCGAAGACTTTATTGTCGAAGAGCTGCCCTTGTATCAGCCTTGCGGAAGCGGCACACATACTTATATACTTATCGAAAAGAATAACACTTCCACAATGGATGCTGTAGATAGGATTGCCCGAGCGTTGAGGATTCGGCGAAAAGAGATCGGTTTTGCCGGCCTGAAAGATTCTCGTGCCGTTGCCCGGCAATGGATTTCCATCGAGCATGTCGAGCCGGAGCAGCTCATGCAGCTGCAGTTTTCTAACATACACTTCCTTCAGTTCGCCCGTCACGGCAATAAGCTCAAATTGGGACACCTTGCCGCCAACCGATTTGAGATTCGCCTTCGCGACCAGCTTCTTCCCCTGCCGCAGGCTATTAATTTAACCGAGCAAATGCTATCCGTGCTTATTCGCAAAGGTGTGCCGAACTATTTCGGGCCGCAGCGGTTCGGCGCCCGCAGTGATGGTCACCTAATAGGCCTATCCGTGGTCAAGGGTAAAACCGATATGATCGATAGTCACTTTAGGAGATTCTCTGTTTCTGCTTACCAGTCATATCTGTTTAATCAGGTGCTTGCTGCTCGTATGCCCAATATTGATAAGCTTTTCGTCGGCGATATGGCTTATAAGCACGCCAATGGCGCATGTTTTCGGGTCGTGGATGCTGCTGTGGAACAGGGCCGATGCCATAATTTTGAGATAAGCCCGACCGGCCCGCTTTTTGGTCTTCGGATGACCAGTTTAACCGGCCCGGCTTCAGACATCGAAAATCCGATATTGGCGGAGGCTCAACTAACTGACAGTGATTTTCAGCGGATGCGAGAATATGGTGCAAAAGGCGGACGAAGACCTTTGCGTTTTCAGCCGCGTAATGTCAAGGTAGCCGACGGTTCTGATGAGCTGGGAGAGTATCTTGAGCTGCGATTTGAGCTTGACTCCGGCTGTTATGCAACCAGCCTCCTTCGTGAAATCACCAAGACAGAGTTGTAGTGTCTGTCGAGCTTTTAGGCGGGAACACGCACCTCTCTGGCGGTCCTGGGCCTCGGCTCGGCTAACTTGTCTCGAGCAAGGTCGAGAGAGTTCGCTGAAGGCGAGGCGGGTATATATATAAACTGGCCAGCATACAAATCTCTGTAGAAACCCCCTCTTCGCAGCAGCTCGCTATGTGTGCCGGACTCGACGATTGAACCGGCTGAAAGCACAAAAATCTGGTCGGCATTTACAATCGTTGAGAAGCGATGGGCAATGATAAATGTAGTTCTGCCGGCAATCAGACGTCCCATCGCATCCTGTATTAAACGCTCAGACTCCGAATCCAAAGATGAAGTGGCTTCATCGAGAATGAGAATCTTTGGATTTTTAAGAAACGCCCGTGCTATGGTAATACGCTGTCTTTGGCCGCCGGATAGGAAGCTGCCTCTCTCGCCGACCTCGGTGTCGAAACCGTCAGGGAAAGAGAGAATAAAATCGTAGGCGTTGGCGGTCTTAGCTGCCTCTATTACCTGTGCTTCAGTTGCGGAGGGATCGCCGTAAAGGATGTTTTCCCGAATAGTTCCGCTAAATAGAACCGGGTCTTGCAGCACCATTCCAATGTGACGGCGGAGCGATTTTATCTTTATATCACGGATATCGTGCTCATCGATCCTTACCTGGCCGGTGGTGCAATCGTAAAACCTGGGAATAAGACTGACAATCGTGCTTTTACCGGACCCGCTGGCGCCGACAAGGGCAACTTTTTTTCCTGCCCGGACACTGAATGTAACATTTTTCAGAACCGGACAGCCATGATTATAAAAGAAATTTACATGGTCGAATGTAACATCTCCCCTAATCTCCGCAGGCCCGACGGCACCGGGTCTATCAACTATTTCCGGTTTTTCATCCATTATTTCATAGATACGGTCAAGCGAAGCCATCGAATTGGCAAAGACCACGTTCAGCTCAGAAAAACGCTGCAAGGGCAGGTACAGCGGCCCAAGATACATGGTTACAGCGATTAGCTCCCCTACGGTAATATGGCCGGTGATAACACGGTAGCCGCCGAAACAAGTCACTATCAAAGGTGACAGGCTTACCAAAGTGCCGGTAAAGGCTTGATTTAGGCTCTGAATGAATATCCGCCGCATATTCGTGGAAAACAGTTTCTCCGACTCGTTGCGAAAGCGTGTTGTTTCGTTGATTTCCTGCGTAAAGGCGTGGACTACCGGCGTTGCGGAGATTCTCTCGTGGGCATTGCTTGTCATCAGAGACAATTTATCCTGCACCTCTCGCGTTGTATCTCTGATTTCATCACCAAACTTTCGAAAAAGCAGCAGATATATTGGAAAGCCGGAAAGGGCAACAATCGTAGTTGCAACGTCTATCTTAAACAAAAAATACAATATTACCAACAGCGCAATTGCGTCCATCCAGACGTTGGATAATGCGGTTCCAACGAGATTCTGGGCAAGTTGAATGTCACTAATAAGCCGAGAGGTAATCTCGCTGCTTTTATTGCGGTTGAAAAAAGAGGCGGACATTCGCAAAACGCGATAATACAGGTCGCATCGCAGGTCGAAAATCGCCCTGTTGCTGGCTTTGTCGGCGTACAAATGCCTCAGGTACACAAATGGGGCATAAATAAAAACAAACACAGCCATAAGCCCACCGGCGTACCAAAAAAGTGCATGAATCTTTTGCTGACTGGTTAGAACCTCATTGAGAAATACATTGTCCAGCAGATGCCGTGTGACCTGAGGTAATAGCAAAGGCACGGTGAACTTTACTATTCCTCCAATAATTCCGATAAGCAGATATTTCCTGTACGGACGAACATAACCCAAGAAACGAATAAAATTATGTGATTTTTTAACCATACGCAAAACCAAAATTTGCCATATTTCTAATGCTGCAGAGAGTTTCGGTTCGTTATTCTACCCAATCAGCTCAAATTGTTTAATATGATACAAATATCTGATGGAAATTCAATTAATTTCAGCAAATTGTGCGTTACACAATGGATAATGAACTGGAAGGCACAAAAAACATAATCAAGAGTTCCGAACGTAATTCGATGCTTGTTGCTTGATATTCATATAACACCGCAATCGAGAATAGGGCATCAAGTATCGAGTATTAGCCCAAGTTACGCAGTTATGAGGTTCTATAGGGTTTCTCCATAGCGCCAATTGCGA
>CAZIED010000195.1:0-4564 GCA_964538525.1 uncultured Pirellulales bacterium
TCTTTACCCAGGCCAAACCCGTGGCCGCCACTTTCATAAATGTGCATCTCCGCCGGGACGTTAGCCTTTCTCAATGCCAGGTAAAAGTTGATGCTGCTTTCCGGTGGAACGGCTTTATCATCATCGGCGTGCACCAAAAACATAGGCGGTGTACCAGATGTCACTTGTTTTTCATTTGATAGGCTCTCAACGAGGTCTTGGTCGGGATTTTTACCCAATAAATTCAATTTAGAGCCGGCGTGGGTGTATGACTCGGCAAGCGTGATTACCGGATAGATTAGTATCATAAAGTCGGGTCGGCAGCTAATCTGGTCTATCGAATCATTAAGCTCGTAATAATTTTTCTGAAAGTGCGTACCCACACTTGCAGCCAAGTGCCCTCCTGCGGAAAAGCCGTTGATACCAATGCGATTTGGATCAACGTTCCATTCTTTAGCTCGGCTGCGAACCATTCTGACCGCCCGCTGGGCGTCCTGCAATGGCGCCGGATAACCGTAGCCGGCTCCGCTGCTGCGGTGGCGGTACCGAAGAACAAAACCGGCAACACCAATAGAATTGAGCCATTGAGCAACCTGGTGTCCCTCGTGGTCTATAGCCAAATGGTTGTAACCGCCGCCGGGACAAACCACAACGGCGCATCCGGTGGAAATTGTCTCCGGCGGCAGATAAATCGTAAGTGTCGGCTTGTCACCCTCGGCATCGCCTCTGGCGCCAGGTGCACCATTCGGCCAGAGCAGTTCGACTTTTTGCGAGGTCACAGTTTCCTTTGCGGTACTAATCGTACTTAATGATATACTAATAATACAGACAATAATAGTTCTGAAATAATGATTCATTTTTCATATCCCTTTCAAATCATTTGTTGAGGATTTTGCAGTTGCTCAATAATCAAGTTTAAGAACTTTGCTGCATAAATTTCACCAGAAACAATTCTATCAACAGTAAGTGACAGACTTATCATTTTGCGCACGGATGCTTGACCATTATGTAGGGCAACCGTCCTAACGACATTGCCGACGGCCAAAATCGTGCTCGTTACAGGAGCGGGAATTGCCAAAAAAGAATCAATACCATAGACGCCGAGATTGCTCAAGCCTATGGTCTGGCCTTGCATCTCCGCAAGGGTCAGCTCGTTGCTGCGGGCTTTCTCGGTAAGCAGCTTCTCTAAATAAGCGATATGGGCTAATGTTTTTTTGTTGGCGTCCTTTATCACCGGCACCACAAGGCCCTGTGGAGCGTGTACCGGAAAACCAACATTAATCGCCTCGGCAATTTTAATTCGTGGTTCGTGGTTTCCCTCGACGTTGCTCGGGACAGGCGTGAATCGTGAATCGAATAATCCTAACGTAAGTGGGTATTTTTCCGCTGCCAACGCCAATGCGCGAATTAAAAAAGCATTACTCGTAATTTGAACGCCCAACGTCCTGCTGAGCTTTGGCCGAAGCGCCATCATTTCGGTCACATCCGCCTTCGACTCAATATAAAAACAAGGCTTATTCAGCTTGGACTCTAACATCCGTTTGCCAATGAGCCTTTGAATTCTTGTCAACGGGGTAAGCATCTCGATACTCGATTCTTGATACTCAATACTCGATGAGATTTGATTATCCGACCATTGAGAATCGAGCTAATCTTGACTAATTTTTTAGGGGATTGTAACGGACGGGAACAATAAAGCAACAGAAACAAACGAATTTGTGGTTCAAGCGGGAGAATTGATTACTAATCACAATCCGGTAAACCTAACAACAGCCAAAATAGCGAGCATGCCGAGCAAAAGCAAGGTGGCTCTAAAAACGCGCGCAAGCTGCGTTTTGGGTTCTATAAGTCCCCAAATAAAGACACATAACGCCGCGATAAGTATCATGCGAAGAAAGAACGATATAATATTCGTTAACATAACATAATTATATCCCATCTTATCAGGCGAAGTCAAGTAATATTTATCTATTTTAACACTGTCCATTAAGTAATCTTACCAAATGCTATATCAGTATTGATAAGATGGTTTTGTCTGTATTTTTATACCAAGGCTTTCGAGTTAAATATTTTTATGAAAAAAACAAGCCAGATAATTTGTAGTTTTAGGATTAAAGAAATCCGAAAAGGCAAGCCGATATATTTAGGACGTTAGTAATCAAATTTTTTTCTAAGGTTTTTTATAGGAGAATCAAGATGCGATTTTTTGAAGAATTGAAAAAATGGCTTGGTGAGGTCACTGAAATTGCTTTGTTGCTGATTGCCCTCGGGATCGCCGTGGAAATCCTTTTTGGTGACGGCGTTCCATTCTTTGGAGGAATTGTCGTCAATCTTACCGCTTTACTCAATAAGCTGGGCGACAATGGGCTTGTAGGTTTAATCGCTCTGGGTATTATTATCTTCCTGTTTCACAGAAGGAAGGTTTTCGCTCCGGGCACCCAACATTAACAATTAACTATTTGTAGTAAGCCCCGTTAGAAATATATCTTTCCCAGTCATCTTACCGGATTCCGGAATTACTAACGGGGCATTTCCTTCGCTGCTGCTATTCTTCAGCTTCCTTCAGAGGCCAGAAGACTGAATCACCGTTGTCGGCCCATAATCTTCTCGGCTCGCCTCTCGAATCTTTACCTATTTGGCCGGCATCGTCGGTGAAATTAAATCCTAAGCTGTAGAGAATGAAGTTTCCGTTTATCCTTTTATAAATCAACGCTTTATCGCTAAACGGATCCATCGGTAATTCTTTCAAATAACCCGCCGCAACTACTTCATTCAAACTTGCAGGATATTGTTTTTTTTCTAACTGATATCGCTTAAGTGCCAAAATCGTTATTGTTGCTTCATGAGAGACTTTACTACGAAATACCAATTCAGAAGCCCGCTCCAAAGCAGGTGCAAAGGAACGTATTAAAAAGTATCTGTATTCAGACAGAGCCTGTAACATTTTCTCAGTGCTTTCAAATTTACGAGTATGCTTTTCATAAGGAGTCATTTTGGCTCTATCGATACCTCTATCATAAAGCTCGTTGGCCTTCGCCAGTGTCTCATTTCGCCCTGCATGTACCATACTTGCCGCCGTGGAAAGAGGCGTAAATAGCCCGAGTTTCCTCCACATTTCAAAAGCATTTTCATTGTCTATCCACCGACTCCATCTATCGGGAACCAGATGGCCTCCGCCGGGGCCTCCATCGGTGAATACATGCTGCACTATATCCTGAAATGCCAACCTTTCTCCTTCCATATTCATCAGCGGATAACCATCTGCGTAAATTTCAGAAAGCTGCTGCTGAAGCTGTTTGAGGTCATTAACGGATAGATTATTTGCATCGGCAATATACAGAACCTCCTGATGAGCAAGTGCGCTAATAGCTATTCCTACCAATTGTTCAATAATAGTTCCTTTTCCCTGCCAGTGGCTGCCGGCTCGCGCAACAGCGAGGCAGTCCTCCAGAGCCTGCTGCTTTTTCCCTTCTTTTAGGTTAACTCGGCAATGTATGATACTGAATCTGGCCAGACCTCTGATAGTGCTCAGATGAGGTAAAACGACATCAAACAGTGACCTGGTTTCTTTGTTAGGTTCGTATGTATATTCGTTGTAGCAATATGACTTCGAGCTGCCTTTAACGAATTCCTGCCAGGCAGGCTCATTCTCTTTAATCCAGGGGCCAAGATATTCGCTTTCGGTATCCGTAATCGCGGCTCGAGTGGATTTTGGTAAATCATTGTAGCGCTTCATCCATTCATTCAGCACCGCGACCGATACAGCATCAAAGAAATTGGGCGGGACTCTGCTCTCTTTTATCCAATCAATAAGAACGGCATCTGGTAACCCAGCATATTCCGGCGCTACGGAAGCTTGACGTGAATCCATTACCGGCTCTTTTTGTTTAATGGCTTCTATAAGACGTCCCGTCATTGATCCAAATGGATGGTACAACGGTGCTGATAATCCTCTGAAAACAGGCACAAGATTGAAATCAAAACATTTAAGGACTACTTTTTGCTGCTCAGCCGTGAGATTATCCCAGAACTTCTGATTGTCCTTGATCCATTTAAGTATCAGCGTCTGCTCATCGATGCTTAAATCCGTGAACCGAAGCACATTTTTCAGCGGTTTTGGCGTATTTCTATATTTAATAAACTCCTCTACAACTCCGCCTTTGACAGGCTCTACGTATAAATTAATGGCTTTTTGATAGTACGGCCAGGCGTTATCTTCATTCCGAAGCTGTGGCCGAGCCATCTGGTTCAAAAGAGCAAGGTAATCAGCATTAATAGTGGGTTTCCCGCTAATAAACCAGACGGTATAGACAATAAAACACAAAATCAGGATGCCGATAGTTTGGAATGTTCTCGCAACGACGGTTCGCCAGAGCGGCCGGCAGCGTTTTTTTGCTCGGCGTAATAAAACCGCCAGCAGCTTCACGTCGCCAAACTCTGCGATTAGCTTCTGGGCCTTTTGCTCTTTATCATCGTCGGTTGCACAATCTTTCAGCTCATCTTCAAAATGCGCCGTCAGCTCTGCCTGCACATCCTGCTGCACTTTCCTGCGATACCTCATCTTGCTTACGATTAACTTTATGAA
>CAZIED010000196.1:0-2158 GCA_964538525.1 uncultured Pirellulales bacterium
GAATTTTCACGGTCTCGATTCTTTCGCAGGATACAGCAATGCCTTTTATCGGCAAGTTCGGATTTAGAACAGGCAGGGACATAGATAAGTTTAAGCAGATAAATTATAGAATAGGTACGACGGGTGCGCCGATAGTTTTGGATAACGCTGTGGCTTTTCTTGAGGCCGAGGTTGTCGAGAGTATTGATATCGAGACCCACACATTGTTTATTGCACGAATAGCAGCATGTCAAATCCTTGATGATGGCAAAATACCCATGACTTATGCTTACTACCGTGACGTAAAGCAAGGCAGGACTCCCCAAACCGCTGCTACATATATAAAGGTGGAACCAAAAACTTTGGTAAAAGAAGGGATAGGAAAAATGAAGAAATATAAATGTATTATGTGTGGATACATTTACGACCCGGCTGTAGGCGACCCGGACAACGGCGTAGAGCCCGGTACCGCTTTTGAAGATTTACCTGATGATTGGGTATGTCCGGATTGCGGAGCCGGCAAAGACCAGTTCGAGCCAATTGAAGAATAGGAACAAAGAAACGGAGGCACAAAGGCACAAAGGCACAAAGCTGCTTTGTTCCTTTGCCACTTTGTGCCTGCGCCCCTTTGCTCAGGAATATTCGATATGAAAGACATTCAAATTTTGTCGGAACAACAGGAAATCCTTTGTGCGGAGATACCAGCTCCGCCAAATTCTCTTGTAGTTTTTGGGGCCTCCGGCGATCTCGTGCGCAGAAAACTGCTGGCGAGCGTCTTTCAGATATTTACACAGGATTTGCTTAACGAAAAATTCTATCTGTTAGGTTGTGGCCGAAAGAAATTGACAGATGAGGATTTTCGCCGGCTCGCGCAGCAGGTGATTCGAGAAAATATCGGCGATGTATCAGCAAAAGACCTAAAATCCTTTACAGAAAAGCTGTACTACATTGATGGCGATTATGCAGATGCTGCATTTTATAAACGCATCAAGGCTCGAATAGCCGAGTTAGACAAAAAGCACAAAGTACAGGACAACCTGCTTTTCTATTTAGCGGTTCCGCCGTTTCTATATACCACGATAGTAAATCTACTCGGCTCAGCCGGTTTATCCTGTCCAGAAAGACTTGACGCAAAAAAACAAACCCGGCTGATTGTAGAAAAGCCTTTCGGCAGAGACTTAAAAAGCGCTATCGAATTAAACAATAATATCAGCCGTTGTTTTAATGAATCACAAATTTATCGTATTGACCATTATTTAGGCAAAGAAACCATCCAAAATATCTTGATTTTTCGGTTCGCAAACACGATTTTCGAACCTGTCTGGAATCGCAATTTCGTAGATAGCGTACAGATTACGATAGCTGAGACACTTGGAGTCGAGCACCGAGCCGGTTACTATGATAAGGCTGGCGCCCTTCGGGACATCTTTCAAAATCACATGCTTTCTATGCTCACATTAGTTGCGATGGAGCCGCCGGCGTCGTTTGAAGCGGACCACATTCGCGACGAGAAGGTAAAGCTCCTGCGGTCTATTCGTCCGTTGGTGACAGAGGAAGTGAAAGATGTTTTTGTGCGTGGCCAATATGGTCCTGGCCAAATAGATAATACTCAAGTCCCGGGCTATAGAGCGGAACCCGGCGTAGAGCCACAGTCTAAGACCGAAACCTTCGTTGCCGCAAAATTGTTTATAGACAATTGGCGATGGAAGGATGTTCCTTTCTATCTGCGAACCGGCAAAAGGCTGGCTAAGAAGGATACGGAAATTGCCATTATCTTCAAGAAAGTCCCACATTCGATGTTTGTTTCATCCGGTTTAGATGACTTGCCTCCCAACGTTCTGGTGTTACAGATACAGCCTGACGAAGGGCTTTCCTTGAGCTTCCAGGCGAAACGGCCAGGCTCAAAGATTTGTATGAGCACACTGAATATGAATTTTTGTTATCGGAGCGTTTTTGGCGTGGCTATGCCCGAAGCATATCATAGGCTGCTTTTGGATTGTATGCTCGGCGACCAAACGCTCTTTACAAGAAACGACGATGTAGAGATTGCCTGGAAGTTGCTGACGCCTGTGCTCGAAGATTGGGGAAAAGAAGATTCAGCACCCTATATATATCCAGCGGGCAGCGAGAGTTTCATCGAAGCTGACAGGCTTATTGAAGCCGATGGCCGAAAATGGAG
>CAZIED010000196.1:2258-4553 GCA_964538525.1 uncultured Pirellulales bacterium
TCTCCTTTAGCCAGTTTCAAAGGCTGGTCGTCCTTGAGCCAGTTCATTGGTGTCGGTGAAAAGAAGCCGTAGTCGCGGGTAAACCAATTGCATGGAAACCAGCGATTATCCGGATGCTGCAGAATGGCGATGCCTTCAGTGACACCGCTACGCGTCCCATAGTAGTCACACCACGGCGAGGCTACGCCGAAAGTGCCTTTCTCGCCGCTTTTTCCTTCGGCATTGACCAATGTGCCGCCGGATGTGACGCTGAGCTCCGGCACAACTCGAGCTGCAAACAACGAATGGTTTGTTTTCTGAATGGTAATGTCTGTTAACGGCTGCAAGCTAATCTCGAAATCGATAAGGCGTTGGTCTTTATTCGGTGCGGTGACAACTATACGACGAGTATCAAGGATTATCGGCTTGCTTTCCCCGCCCAGCGCTGGGCGGGGCTGCCAGAAACAAATATCAGTAAAGACGATGCGTTGACCTTCTGGCTCAATTATCTTTGGGCCCTGTGAGATGATTTGGCCGCGTTCGTTTTCTTCCTGCCAGAAATTACCGCCGTTGACACGGTCACAACCGAAAAACAGCGAATGATGATGTGGATATGGTTGTGAAGATTCGGTTGTAATAGACAGGCTTGAAGCTGGTCCATTCACCGGCCAAAAATAGGGATATTTCTGCGAAGGTGCAAACTTATAGCACGTAAAAATTTCCCCGGCAACGGTTACTACGACTTTATCTTCTTCAAGTTTTGCCGCTACCCGCTGGGAATCTGTTTTTACAGAGTTGATCGGTCTGGATGATGTGAATTTGTCGCAACCGGCAAGTATAAAACAAAGAGCAAAAAATCTCATCCAATGATTCATAAATAATCATTAATCATTAATCATTAATCATTAATCATTCACAGGTGCCATGGGCTGCGCATAGATCTGGAGAGCAACCGATTTGCCGTATCATTATCTACGATTCTTTCCCGCTGCGGGTCCCATTTTAGCTTCTGGCCCAGCTGCATAGCAATGTCGCCCAGCAGGCACATTGTGCAGGAACGATGAGCGACTTCGACAGGAGCGATGGTTTCGGCCCGCGACTTGATGCACTCAAAAAGGTTTCCCTTGTGATTGTTGCTCTTGTAAAGATGGATTTCATCGGGCTTGATGGTCGAGGTAAGTAGCGTCTTCGGCTCCGCATCAATGCGTCCGCGATTGACGTCAATCCATCCTTGCGTGCCCTCGAAGCGAATACCCTCTCTATTTTGCTTATCGCCCTCGCAGATAATTTTGACACCGTTGGGGTAAGTGTACTCAATATGGAACATGCCGTGCACGTCCCAGAGGCCGTCTTTTGGGTACTCGGTTTTACCCTCAATCTCAGTGGGGCCTGTATATTCTGTCCCCATAGCCCACTGTGCGATATCAAGGTGATGACTGCCCCAGCCGGTAATCATGCCGGCGCCATAATCCTGGATACGCAGCCAGCCGGGCCTGCTGTAGTCGTTTTGTGGATGGACACGGCTCTCCGTATAAGGCGCCCAGGGTGCCGGGCCCAGCCATAAATCGTAGTCAAGATTTTCCGGCACAGGCATTGTCGGCTGCGGTGTTGTTGAAGGGTCAATTCCGAAAATTACCTTTATGGTTTTTAATTCGCCGATTCGCCCGTTACGTACCAGCTCGCACGCTTGTCGAAACCGATTATCCGAGCGCTGCTGGCTGCCGATGAGAAAGACATTACCATAGCGCCGGACAGTATCGGATAAAAGCCTTCCCTCTTCGATAGTCAGGCTCAACGGCTTTTGCATAAAAATATCCTTGCCGGCCCTGGCTGCTACTAATGCTATCGGCGTATGCCAGTGGTCGGGCGTGCCAATAAGCACCGTGTCAATATCATCTCGTGCAATCAGCTCTCTGAAATCTTTGTATAATGCGCAGCCTTTATAGGTACCACTTGAGCTTTGCTCAGCGTAGCGTTTTTCAACCGTTTGCTGGGCGTTTGCGGCTCTTTTTGAATCCACATCGCATACAGCGACCACCTGGGTTTGATTAAATCCCAGCACCTCCCTCATGTCACCAAAGCCCATGCGTCCTACGCCGATGCAGCCGACGGTTATACGTTCACTCGGCGGGTTGGCGCCAGAAACTGAGTGACTAATGAACAGCGGCGCAGCGAAGGTAGCACCAGCACCAATAACTACGGAGTTTCTAAGGAATTCCCGGCGTGTTATTGCATTTGCCTTTCGTATCAGCTTTGCATCCATCGTTTTGACCTTTCCTTAAAATTGGCTATTGACTATTGGTTATTTTTAGCTTT
>CAZIED010000197.1:0-4542 GCA_964538525.1 uncultured Pirellulales bacterium
CCGGTGGCAAGGATGATTTTGTCTGTTTGTATTTCAGAAGTCGAATCGTTTGTTGCAACTTTTATTTTATTTGGTGCGGTGACGTTGGCTCGACCGGGGAAGAGCTTGATTTTGTGTGCCTGGGCGGTGCCTGTCATTGCCTTACGAAAACCGGTTACAATAGAATCTTTTCTTTGCTGTATTTTAGGCCAGTTCGGAGCGGCTGAGCCTATGTCAATTCCAATTTCGGCTGCATATTTAGCTGATAGTAAAGTATGCGCCGAGGCAAGCAGCGCCTTTGACGGGATACATCCCCAGTTAAGGCAGGTTCCGCCGATAAACTCTTTTTCTATGAGGGCGGCTTGTGCGCCTTTTTCTGCACATCTTTTAGCGGCCCGAAAACCGCCAGGCCCGGCACCGATTACCACTACATCAAATTTTTCTGTCATTGAAGTCTCCTATTGTCTTCTTCCTCTTCCTCTCATCATACCTCGACCCGATATAATCCAGTCGGCACGGAAGTTAATCTCGTCGGAGATGTTCAGGTCACGGATTTTTTGTGCCAGATCCCTGGCGGCTTGTCTGTCTGTCATTAACATATTGCCGGCCAGCTCTACGCAAGCCAGACCGGCTTCTGTCTTAAACCTTTCATCTTTGACAAGCTCTAAAAGTCGCTCGGCTGTTTTGCTGCTGGGCAAGGACCCCATAGCAGAAATTGCTTGTTTTTTCTCCTCATCGCGTCGTGCATGGTCGAAGGCGGATAAACAAAGCGTCACGCGGTCATCAGGCGGGACGAAAGTGCTGGTCTGGATGAGGCGTATTGCGCCTCTGATGGCCAGGACATGATGAGTCATAATTGTTTCTGTCTTTGATGCGATGTTAAGCAGGATTTCTGCAGCCTCATAATCGGGCCAGTCGCTTAGGGTTCGTATGCCGACTTCACGCGTTGCCTGGTCGGAGGATTGAGACGCTTCAGTGACAGTTTTAAGGGCGGTCGAGCCACCGAGTGCATTGAGTGAGGAAAGCAGGCATAGTTTGATTTCTGCACCGGATGTTGTCATCTTGTCGATGATGACCTTTGCTGCAGCATCTTTATCTTTGGCCTTGGCCAAAGCCGCTTTTAGCGCCGTGATGCCGTTTTGACGAGCGGCGTTGTTTTTGGTTTTTACAATGAGCTCGACCAGATTTGCGATGTCACCTGAATTGACCACGTATGCTAATGCACTAAATGCGGCAGCGCAGATTTCCTCATTGTCCTCGGCAGCGTAGCCAAACAGGTTTTTGGCTGCGCTGTACATTCGGCGCTGCCCAAGAATGTTTATTGCCGTGACACGCGCTTTGACATCGCCTGTATCGGCCTGTTTTTTGATAATATCTTCGATGCCTGTTCCAGCCATTACCACTAAGCCTTCCTGAGCGGCTTTTCCGGCAGCATCATCACCGTTAATTGCAAGTGTCAGTAAAATCTTGGCCGTAGCATCGGAGCCGATTTTGCTTAGTGCATCGATGGCAGCCAGCCGCACAGTTTGCTCGTTGCTGTCCAGCATGGCCTTTACGGAATTTATCAGTGAAGCATCTCTCCGGTCACCGATTAGGCCGAGCACCTGCACCTGAGAATCAGGTTGTAGCTTTGGCAGCATTTTACCGAGGGCCTGGGTTGGTGCGTTTGACGAAGCAAGATGCGCGCCAGCAACAGCCGCGGTGCGTATCTTTGGTTCATTATCCTGGATAAGGTTGACGATTTCGGCAGTACCTCTTTCGGGATTGCAGATGATTAAGCCGTTAAGTGCAGCGATACGAATATTTAATGGACTTGGGATATTAGCGGAGCTTGTCATCTTGGTAGTTCTGTCATAGAGGGCTTCATAGATTTTTGCGGCACTTCTATTGTCTTTGTGTGAGGCTCTTTTCTGAGCGATATCAATAAGACCCTGTGCTGCTTTCATATACAATGAGCCAGCCGGTTTCTCAAGAACGCCGAACAAGGCTTGAGCACAATCCTCGTCACCGATGTTCGATAGTGCGGTTACAGCGGCATCTGCGACCTTTAAGTCCTGGTCGCCGAGCGCCTGGGCGATCGGCTTAACAGCCGTTTTTGTACCACGAGTTCCGAGAGCGTTAATCAGGCCGATTTTCCATTTCGGCTCTTTAGCGGCGGAAAGTTCCTTTAAAAGGACATCGGTTGCGCTAGGGTCTGGATTTTTCTCCAAAGCTCGTCGTGCATAGTCGCGCAGATTTTCATCTTTGTTCGATAGTAATTTTGCCAAGCCGGGCACTGATTCACCTTTTCCGATACGTTCGAGCTGCAGCACAAGCCAGTGACGTACCGTATCCGGCATGTCGGTATCAAGTGTTTTGACAATTACTTTTGCCAGAGTTTGACGTTCCAGCTCTGCGCCAGGCCGTGAAGCGTAGGCGCATATATTCTGTAAGGAGATTTGATAATTGTAGCGAGAGCCTACATTCTCCGACGACATTAACGGCAGCAGATAATCAATTGCTTTTTGATAGCTTGAAGTTAGCTGCTCAGCATTACGCTGCGGGGCTTCTGCCTTGCCTTTTAGCTGATTAATCAATTGCTCTGCATCCTGGCCGGTTGCACCTCCGGTAATTGCAAAAAGTACAAGTGTGATTACTACGGGATTTATTATCGAGGTCCTGCTCCTCATTGTTTCATTCCTTTCGATTGGATTTAGCCCCCAAATTTATTTGGGGGCTAAATAAAACGTTCGTTGTTTAAGGTTCATTGTTCATAGTCAACGAACTATGAACTACGAACTATGAACTTTACAGGACATAAGGTGCCCGCCGCGGACGGTCGCACCAGCGGCTGGCTTCAGGGTCATCCAGAATTTTTTCTTCAGCCGGGTCCCAGTTTATCTGCCGTCTCAGGCGTTCAGCTATGCTGTTTAGCTGGCATATTGTAGCCGTACGGTGACCAATTTCCGCGTCACAGATGGTTTTTCTCCGTGATCGAATACAATCCAGCCAGTTTCCGGTATGGTTGTTTGATTCATATAGATGTATATCGTTCGGCAACAACGGTGCTGAGGCCAGCTCAACGGGTTTTGTATCTATGCGGTCGTTTCGGCTGACCATCACTTCGCCGTCAGTGCCGATGAGCTGAATCATGTGGCCGCCTGTGGTCGGATGGTCGCGGAGGACCTTGATGCCGTTTGCATAGCAGTGGGTCTGATACTCGGTGCCGTTGTAACCTTTCGGAAGGAACTTAACAGGGCCGGAATCGTCCATTCCGAGGGCCCATTGGATTATGTCGAAATGATGTGCGCCCCAGTCACCATTCTTGCGTGAGCCATACTCCCAGAATTTTCGCCATCCACCGCCAAAATCGCCTTTGACCCTTTCTGAGTTATAAGGGTACCACGGCGTTGGGCCGAGCCAGCGGTCGTAGTCAAAACCCTCAGGGATCGGCTCTTCCGGCAGTGACATCGGCGGAGCAAACTGTCCTAACTGGGTATAGATAGTATGTACTTTGCCGATCCAACCGCTGCGAACAATCTCACAGGCTTTTCTGAATGCCCATTCCGAGCGCTGCTGCGAGCCGACCTGAAAAACCGTGCCGTATTGTTTGCAGGCATCGCTTATTAATCGTCCCTCATGGGGAGTTAACGTCATCGGCTTTTCACAATAAACGTCTTTGCCCGATTTAATTGCAGCAAGAGAAATGGGTGCATGCCAGTGATCAGGTGTGCAGATGAAGACAGCATCTATATCACGCCGTTGGCATATCTTCTCATACTCAAGGTAGGCGTCACATCCCTTGTATGTTCCACTGCTCATATTTTCGGCATAGGCCTCTTCAGCCAGGCTTTTTGCGGTTTCTCGTTTGTTCCGATATACATCGCATACAGCCAGAACCTGCACGTCTCTGCGTCCGAGCATACCTCTGAAATGGCCGTTCATCTGCCCACCCATGCCTATCATACCCATCGTAATTCGGTTACTGGGAGCAGAAGCGCCAAAGACAGTCGAAGGAACAATTGAGGGATATGATACAGCAGCTCCGATGGCTGTCGCCCCTTTAATTAAAAAGTCCCGACGGCTAAGTTTATTGGTTTTCTTCATTGTTCAATTCTCCTTATCAGTCAGCTTAAGACAGTTATATTATCTTTAGGTCTTTTTAAATTCAAGGGTCTTGCAGGGAATTATTGGAATAAAGCAATACATCACCATCGAAACAGTATTCTTTAATAAAAATCTTGCCAAAATTTTATCCGGGACTGATTTTTTTTGGTGATAAGACCAAAAAGATTTTATAATGCACTTATATAATAAGCTTTTTGGAGGGGAGACTCCAAATAGCATCCATTAGCAAAATCTACTCAGCGGAGTTTCATCAAGAAGGAGGCTGAGCCGGCAAATTTGACAGGATTTACAGGATAATCCTGTTATCCTGTCTGAAAACAATGAGCGCAAAGTATCCAGCGTTAAAATATTAATAATTTTTCAAAGGGTAATGACATGAAAAAGACAATTTCACTCGTATTGATTTTGGCATTGGGCCTGGCTACGGAGGTTGCGAACGCAGACTTCACCTTCGGC
>CAZIED010000198.1:0-4540 GCA_964538525.1 uncultured Pirellulales bacterium
CTTTGCTGATAGCAAGCTGGCTGGTGGCATTGTCCAAGTCACGGGGCGGGGAGACGTTTCCTTTAACCAGATTCGCCACACGGTCATACTCTATCTGGTCGCGCTTGAACTGTGCCTCGGCACCTTCAAACTCTGGCAGCAGAAGGTCTTCGTTGAGCCGGATTAGCAGGCTGCCGGCATGAACCAGGTAACCTTTTTTCAAGGGGATGCGTTCGATACGCCCAGCCACCTCGGCGGAAATCCTGACGATACGGTTGGGTTCTACAACTGCCGGCAGGTCGAACGTGTCCACAAGCTCAGATTCTGCGGTGACGGTCTCTACCGTGACGTTCACCGGCGGCACTTCAGCAGGCGGGGCATCGCGGTTTCGCTTCGGTATTATCACGATTACGGCCAGTATCGCCAGCGAAGCGAGAATGGAGACTATCTTGGCGGTGTTGCGGCGAAACCAGCCCGGCTCTGTTTTTGGCAATCTGGTTTTAGGCGATTGTTCACTCATATCTTTATCTAATCCTTTGGCTTAAATGACTCATTAGAATTTCAGACTCATCTATCTAACTTCTTCTTTCTTCTCCTGCTCCGAGCTGATCAATATGCCCATCGCCTTGTGAAGGTCCAATTTTGCAATAATGTGCGAATAAATCGCCTGATAATAATTCACTCTGGCTGTGGTCAGTGCAGCCTGGGCATCTATCATCTCCACCTGTGTATTTGTTCCTTCTCTATAGCCTACTTCGGCGAGCCGCAGTCCTTCAGTTGCTCTGGTAAAATTCAATTTTTGAGACTCAACAAACTCTGTCGCATTTTCTATACTCAACTGTGCTTTTGTTAATTCAAACAAGGCGGTTTCTTCAGCATCAATGAGGCCAACCTGCGATTGCTTAAGTCGAGCTTTCTGTTGAATAACCTCGCCCTCCCGTACGAAACCATCAAATATGGGAATTGTCGCTGTGACTCCAGCCTGCCAGGCACGGCCCCAGTCGATTACCATTGAATTGTGAGGGTCGGGTTTCGACCAGGTATTGCTATAATAACCATTTATTATCGGTAAATATCGGCTTCGAGCGATCTTAAGATGCTCCTTCTGCAACCTTATATCAAACTCCTTGCCGAGCAAATCAGGCCTATTCTTATAAGCTGTTTCTACAGCCTGCTCTATTGTCATCTGGGAAGGGACATAAGTTAGCTCATCTGAAAGGACAAAGTCGCTGTCCTGAGAAACGCCCATTACTTTAATTAGGCTCGCTTTTGCAACGTTGATAGCATTTTTGTTCTGTATCAGTTGCGCCTTGAAATTGGATAGCTCCACCTCCGCGCGCAGAACATCAAAATCAGAAGCAACACCACCAGAGCGTCTTTGCTTAACGCTGTCAAGATGCGCCTCAGCCGAGCGTACAGCATCAGCACTTATTTCCAACAAATGCTGACTGAGCAACACATCATAATAAGCATGCTCGGCTGCATAAATAATCCCTTGAACTGTTGCCCGAACCGTCTCATCGGTCATCAAAGAAACCAATTTCGCGGAGTTCAGCCTGCTTGGTATCGATCCACCCGCATAAATAGGCTGGGTAACTTGAAGACCTACTGAGTAATTATCCACATCGCCCATTGTGATTTTCGGGCCACCGGGGATAGTAATAGAAGTGACCTCGTCAAGCCGTCGATATTCCCCTGTAAGACCGACATTGGGCAGAATAGCCGAATAGGATTTCAACCGCTCTCCTCTGGCTACTTCCTTTTCTTGAATAATGCTCTGCAAAGCTTTATTGTTGCCCAAAGCCAGCTTCAAACAATCTTCAACGCCCAGCTTGCCACTTATGCGCATCTGAGACTGCTCTTGACGCTCCTTGCGACTCTTCCACTGTTTGTATGCAGCCTCTCTCGATAAGCCTACCTGCCGGTAATACTGCTCACCGCTTTCACATCCGGCAAGTATCAATGTCACAAGGAAAAATATAGCAAAGATTAGACTCAAGCTCGTCCTTCGTCCATTACACATAGTGTCTTTTGATTTCATGTTGTTGTTCCCTCTGTATAAGCTCTAATCCCAGCAGCGGAGAATCTGACAATGTGATTAACTGCTTCATTCAAGTCAAATCCTGGCAATTGTAAAGGGTAACTCTGGTCATACAAAGTTTGCACACGTATTAGATGCACCAACTGGCCGATGATAGAGAACAAAAGTAAATGGACCTTTGATTTATCTAAACCAGGATAGATTTTCATCAAAGCATTTTGCATAGCATTGAAAGTAGGCATAATCATTTCTTCAAGAAACATATTTTTAGGAAGGTTTTGTTCTACCATTTCACGGTCCATAAGTTTAATGAGCTGATAGGCTTTCCTTTTATCCTTAATTGGCTCAAGAAAAGCCGTTGCAAAGGACATAAGCAAATCTTCCAAATAAGTTTCTTTAGCATCTTCAGACATCACCCTTTCGATACTGGTCATGATTCTTTCTCGCATAATTAGCAGATGGTATCTCCAAACTTCGATGTATAATTTCTCTTTGCCGCCAAAATAATAGTTTACTGAAGCAATATTACAATTAGCAGCAGCAGCTATTTCACGTACACTGGTGTGATAAAAACCATGCTCACAAAAAAGCCTTTCTGCTGAATCAAGCAAGCGGTCTTGAACACCCTTACCAGTAATACCACTTATATTGCTATCTTGTAAATAATCCATATCACAATTCTAAAAACATTTGTTTAATACATAAGTTTAAAACAAATGTTTGATAATTCAAGCAATTTTTTTGTTTTTTCTAAAAATGCCCCATATCAGTACTGAAAAGGCTGATTTTCCTGTGATTTTTTCAAGCTTCACCATAATTTTTCAGCTATGTTTCGAGAATAATTCTTTTTTAGTCAGAGAAAAAGGATAAAGTTGACTTGCAGGAGGGAAAGGCTATAATAACATGACGTTCGCTAGGGGTGGCCTATAATAAAGTAGGCCTGAGAAAAACCCTTTGAACCTGATCAGGACAATCGCCCCCCCTGCTTTCTTGCGAAAGCAAGAAGGGGGGCGAAGACGCCTGCGTAGGAAAGCGATTGAGCACATTAAATTATAGTCAATCGAGCATAATCAAATCGCTTTCAAGAGGAAGCTATTTTTTATTTTGTAAGAGGAACATAAAATGACAACGCAGTTGCAAGCCGCGAAAGCCGGAGTTATCACCGAAGAAATCGCATCTGTTGCACAAAGTGAAAATGTTGCAAAACAGCTTGTTCTATCCGAGCTTGCCGCCGGTCGACTGGTAATACCAGCGAACAAACAGCATCTTAAAAGCAACCTGAAACCGATCGGCATAGGACGAACGCTTCGCACAAAGGTAAATGCAAATATCGGCACAAGTAGTGAACGCAGCTCAATACAGGAAGAAATCGAAAAAATGCAGGTTGCCCTGGCTGCCGGAGCCGATGCAATAATGGATTTAAGCACCGGCGGCAACCTCGACGATATTCGACATGAGCTTCTCGCACGATGTCCTGTACCATTCGGAACGGTGCCAATCTATGAAATGATAAAAGACCGTGACATCGAAGATATAGATTACAAAATAATTCGCGAAGTTATCGAAAAGCAGGCCAAACAAGGCGTAGATTTTTTCACGATTCACGCCGGCGTCTTAAAAGAACACCTTCCGCTGCTTGCAGAACGCGTAGCCGGCATCGTCAGCCGGGGCGGGGCACTTCTTGCCAAATGGATGCTGTACCACAATAAGCAAAATCCCCTGTATGAAATGTTCGATGATTTGTGTGACATATTGGCTAAATACGATGTCTGCTTTTCATTGGGCGATGGTCTTCGCCCCGGCGCTATTGCCGACGCCACCGACAAGGCACAAATGGCAGAATTAAGAACGCTGGGCGAACTTACCAAGAGAGCACAGGAAAAAAGATGCCAGGTGATGGTTGAAGGCCCAGGCCATGTCCCTTTCAACCAGATACAATACAATATGGAAATCCAGCAGAAGATTTGCCGTGGCGCTCCATTTTATGTTCTTGGGCCGTTAGTAACCGACATTGCCCCCGGCTATGACCACATAACATCGGCAATCGGCGGAACAGCCGCAGCCTTTTACGGCGCATCGTTCCTGTGTTATGTCACACCGAAAGAACACCTGGGTTTGCCAAACGCCGATGACGTCCGAGCCGGTGTCGTTGCAGCCAAAATCGCTGCGCACGCCGCTGATGTCGCCCGCGGATTAAAAGGCGTATCCGAGCAGGATAGAAACCTTAGCATCGCACGTACAAATCTGGACTGGAAAACTCATCTTGCCCTGTCACTCGATCCGCAAAAAGCCGAAACCATGCACATTGAGGCCTGTAAAGAAATGGGGATAGAAAAGATTCGTTCCGCTGATTACTGCTCTATGTGCGGCCGAGCCTGGTGCAGCATCCGAATAAATAAAGAAATCCGCAACGCGTTCAAACAAGAATGTAATTTGACAGACTGCTAACTTGAATGGTGGTAGAACCTAATCTCGACTTTTGCCATTTTATGAAATCAGGCTGCTTGGCTCAAGTAGTCC
>CAZIED010000199.1:0-4536 GCA_964538525.1 uncultured Pirellulales bacterium
ATAAATCAATTTCTTGTACATAATAATTCTCCCTTCAAAAGAATTAACATTATTAACAATGTGATTTGGTCATATACCAAAACAATCCACAGTTTTTAGTTTTAAGTTCTTAGTTTATGGCGTCTGACTGCCCTGCGATTAAAAAGGAATTTAAGATGTCGTGATATTACCTCCTACCTTCAAAAAACCAATAGCAGTCACTCTGGATATATAGATTAACAGCATGATATGCTAAGCTAAATTCTATAGTTTTTGCCTTATTATTTATATCAAATTATCCACACGGACTCAAATAAAAACTTTAGAATTGACTATAACTTTTGCAAGACAACTCATGCAATAGCCCAAAAAAAACGGGGTCTATGCCGAATCAATTCCGCCAAAGCGGATATTCGACAGCATAGACCCCGAACTGGTGCAATTATACCGTTGGCTATGGCCGATAAAGCCTTATATCATCAACGTACAAATCACCTGAACCGCCACGTTGCGTATTAGCCTTGTCGCCGACACCGATTATCAGATTCTTTACAGCTTGCAGATTCAAGCTGCTTGCAGAAAACATCAGCCGTAATGATGTGCCTAACCTGCCGGATTTCACAGAGCTTGTTTAGAACCGATTGTAATAGAAGTAATTTAATACTCAATTCGGCGGTAATTAAATGAGCATAAATGGTATTAAAGAAGTGATTATTCCGTCACCAGAGGATGCTTTTGCTCTTTTGGGATCGCTGTGCCTGCCTTTCTACCTTTGGAATCTTTGTCGGGCTGCGTAATCGGCTGCGGATCCATAACTTTTCGGTAGCCCAACGCCTTAATCAACTCAAGAACTTCTGTCCAAGTCGGAAAAGGTCTGGCATTTTTGCTTTTATATTCTTGAATGGCCATTAAAAATTCAAACTGTTCCTGGTACATTTGGCCTTCTTCCGCAGACTTTCGCTGGTCAGTCAGACGTCTTCCGGGCCCGCGATGCAGGTCCAGACCCAAACGCCTGTCAACAACACTTTGCCTGCGGTCTGCGCCGCCGCGGCGCTCTATGAAATTTTCAGGATGTATTGTAGCCATACCGGACAATCTATGTACTATAACCTGGCGACTTAATTTACAAATATGTCAAGTCACGCCGGGCTATATAGCCTAAAAATCTACTGAATTTCATCTTCGAAAAGGTCGCCGCCGAAATCTGCTTCATTTTCGACTTCGTCGTCTAAGGCGAAATCATAGAAGTCATCGTAGGCATCCTGGGACTCGATTACTACGTGAGCCTCGTCAAGGTAATCTTCGGGAACCATTACAGCAATGCTTTTTACACCCAACGTTTCGTCGATTTGCTCTTTGACGACAGCAGGTATATCATTCACCCTCAGCAAAGTCTCATATTCCCTTGCCTGCTCCAAATCCTCGACAAAAGTAACGACCACGAAGTCCTTCAGCTTGGATTGCGAATTTTGATCTTTTTTAGAACGCCTTGCCATTTTATATCTCCGCAACAAACTTAAAACATACTATCACCCTAAAATACACTTTGACGTTCCCTCGATTAGATATTTTCGTCAAAAAACCTTACCTAAATTATAAAAAAATACCAATATGCAAGAGAAAGCTGCCCTGCCAGCCGTTGTTTCTTTTCTTTGCCTATCGGCGTTGTGATAAGAAAAATTTAATATTTATAAATTTTTTTGTTGCAAATTCTCCGAGTTATCCTTAATAAATTCATTGTATCGGTCGTAAACAGGCATTTGTAAGTATCGGTCAAGGGAATTGTGTTTTTAATAAGGAGGTTCCACAATGGCTAAAATGGCTAAGAAAAAAGAATCTTTAATTGTCGTCAGTAAAATCAGAGCCTATATCAAAAGCAAAAAGATGTTGACTTCATCTGAATCTCTCGAGGCCATTAATGAAAGCGTCTATAAAATGCTGGACTGCGCTATTGCCCGTGCCCAAGCCAACCGCCGAAGCACGGTCAGGTCACAGGATTTATAGATAAGCACCTCTGCCAAAGTCCTCAGGTTTCATCTCTAATATCTGTGGCAGAATCATTGTAAGCAGAAAGCCAGTCCACACGAAACGGGGGAACGGAGTGCCTTAAAATCATTACTATAATGCAGTCAATACTTATTGATATGCTTCATTACCTAAATAGCAGAATGAAAAGTATTGATCGATGAGATGTTTTATAAACAAGTTTTACGATTATAGTAATGTAATATGGAGTGAACATTTATTGCGGAAGTAACGTAAATTACATCATATACAACATGATATTTGAATAGGGAGTTTCTTATCAGGTAACAAATGCCGATAAGATACAGGATATCAGTATCAAAATTTACATGGAAAAATTTATTGAACTTAAATAAAGAAAATTCCATGTTATATAATTCAAACTGACCGAGTTTCAACAGAAAATGACGTAAGTATCTATTTGACAGCAACATAAAACAGTTTGTCATTCCCGTGAGACTTGTTCTCGACTACGATCGGGGAACGGGAATCCAGTTCGCTGAAAACTTTAATGGATTCTCGCCTGCGCGGGAATGACACGACGAATCGGTCAGTTTGAGTTATATAAGAAAACCAGCTAATTATATCTTTTTTGTCAACGAAAGGTTAAGGCTATATAATTTCTTGTCGATAACTGCCTTAATATAAAATATAACATGGCAGCCAAACCGTTTTTTATAGATTGCATGGGGAAAACGGTTATAAGCCCTTGCAAAATATCCAGATATTAAATTGAAACTCACTGACGAGGGGTCATAATGAAAGTCTTCATGTTAGGCTGGGAGTTCCCGCCGTTTATCAGCGGGGGACTGGGCACGGCTTGCTATGGACTGACCAAAGCTATGGACCAGCTGGGCATACAAGTTATCTTTGTACTGCCCAAAATGGTACAGAGCCAATATGCTACCCATGTGAAGCTTTTGAGTCCTGATTCAAAAATATCAGGGCTATATAACGTTAATGAATTAAAAAACGTTAAATTTTACTCTGCTAATTCCTTGCTGCAACCGTATTTGACACCTGAAAGCTATCAGCGGCAAATCAAAGAAATTCTGAAATCAAAGAAAATACAGGATAGTAAAGTCGCGGCAGCTACACAATTTATAGGGGCAGCCGATTACCGCGGCGACATGTACAGCGAAGTTCATCGTTACGCTGCTACCGCCGTCGAGCTGGCAAAAAGCGAAGAGTTTGATATTGTCCATGCGCATGACTGGATGACCTTTCCTGCAGGAATTGCAGTAGCAGCGATTAGTGGAAAACCGTTAGTCGTGCATATTCATTCAACGGAATTCGACCGCAGCGGTGAACATGTCAATCAAATAATTTATGACATCGAGCGAAAGGGCTTGGAGCTTGCGGATAAAGTTATTACCGTCAGCCACTATACCCGTAATATCATAATAAGCCGCTATAGTATAAACGCAGGCAAAGTTGAAGTAGTATATAACGGGGTTGAACACTACCCCAAGTTAAACCTGGCTGAAAACTACATTGATAAAAACGAAAAAATCGTTCTCTTTCTGGGCCGAATTACGATGCAAAAAGGACCAGAATACTTCCTGGCGGCTGCAAAGAAAGTCCTCGAAGTCATGGATAACGTTAAATTTATTATGGCTGGTTCCGGCGACATGATGCATCGGACAATCGAGATGGCAGCGCACCTCGGAATAGGCCACAAAGTGCTATTCACAGGCTTCCTACAAGGCGAAGACGTCCAAAAGATATACCAATTGGCCGACCTTTATGTGATGCCTTCGGTATCAGAGCCATTTGGTATCGCGCCTTTGGAGGCATTAAACAATGACGTTCCTGTGATAATAAGTAAACAGAGTGGTGTATCAGAAGTCCTGACACATGTGCTCAAGGTTGACTTCTGGGACATCAACGAGATGGCCAACAAAATTATTGCCGTGCTAAAATATCCGGCACTACAGATAACATTGAGGCATCAAGGCAACTTTGAAGCGCGGAAACTTCAATGGAAAGACTCAGCGTCCAAATGTGCGAAAATCTATGAGGAGATGCTCGTTGCAGCTTAATCATTTTACCCAGCACAACGGGTCCTGCGGATTATAAAAAGTAAATACAAGCAAATACGAGATATAGCCAAATGCCTTCGGTATGCTTCTATTTCCAGGTACATCAGCCTTTAAGGCTTAGACATTACACAGTATTCGATAAAAGCGATCAATATTTCGACGACTATAAAAATGCGTTTATCTGCAGAAAAATAGCAAATAAATGCTACCTGCCGGCAAACCGATTGATTCTCGACATAATACGCAAATGCGAAGGCCGTTTTAAGGTCGCATATAGCTTAACGGGGGTATTACTTGAACAGTTACAGCGTTACGCGCCGGAGGTTATAAGCACATTTGACGCACTGGTTGAAACCGGATGCGTGGAATTTTTAGCTGAAACATATTATCACAGTTTAAGTTTTTTATACTCACAAAATGAATTCATAGAGCAGATTAGCAAACACATAGAAACCATCCAAAGTCTCTTTGGCCTAAAACCGAAGATATT
>CAZIED010000200.1:0-4508 GCA_964538525.1 uncultured Pirellulales bacterium
CCGTGCCGATTTATCATCTCCTCTATCCGAGGACAATCTACAAGGTCAATGCCGTGCGCCACAATTTTCATTCCGTCTTCTGCCTTCTGTCTTCCGTCTTCTACTCCCTGCTCATCTGGTAAATTTTTTCCAAACAAAAATCTAAAAAAGCGTCCTTTTCACCGATCCCATCTGGAGCGGACTGCATAAGCTCGGCATTAAGTTTCTCGGAAGCTATCTTATGGCGTTCAGAGATAATACTCCGTTCTAATTCTCTTTGCACCTGCTCCAACGGCGCATAGCTTTTAGCGCGTTTCTCTTCCAGCTTCATTATAAAAACATGCCCTTCTGCCTCAATCGGCCCGGCAATCCGGCCCGGCTGAATCTTCTCAGCCTCAGCAGCGAGGACATCATAGGGCTTGGCTAAAGAGTCCGGCTGAACCGGATTCCACAAACCGCCGAACTCCCGCCTGTAGTCATGCGAATACTGCCTGGCCAGCTCACCGAAATCTTCGCCGGCTTTAATTCGCTCAACCAGCTTACCGGCTAACTTTCTTGCCTGCTCGAGCCGGTTTTGATTTGGATCTACTACCTCCAGTTTAGCAGGCTGGATATCAATCAGCCGAAACTGGGTACTTGCCGGTGTAGCGAAAGATTTCTCCCTTATCTGCATATAACGCTTTACCAGCTCCGCATAGGAAACAGGCCTATCATCAAGAAACTTCGATGATATATACCATTGCGTGAGAATGAACCTCTTCTGTTTTTCTTTAAAACTGCTGCGATCCAATCCTATTTGTTTAAGGCTCTCTAAAGCTTTGGCCTCATCGCCTCCGAAGTACATAATAAATTTTCGTACTTCTTTCTCCGCTGCTTTTTCAAGAGCTTCTTCGCTGATATTGTTGCCGGCCTGCCTTTTGGCCTCCTGATACAATAATATCTCGGAAACCTTATCCATAACAACTTCTTCAAGCTGTGATCTGGCCTTATTTTTAAAGTCTTCAAGAGTGCTCGCTTGTACAATCGGCTTAAAATATTCTATCGGCGACACCAGCTTCCCATTGAGCCTTACCGGCAGCTCAATTACCTCTTTACCTGTCACGACCTCTCCGCAGACCAGCAGCACAGATTCACCCGCGACTTTTGAAGCAATTATCTTTTGTGTGACAGCTCTACGGGCTGCTTCGCTTTCAGGTGATTTCGACTTATTATCGCTCTGGCAGCCACACGTCAGCAGAAGAATTAAATTCGATAAAATTAATTTACGCATCCTTAAGACATATAAACAGAATACAGAAGACAGAATTTTAACTACTGACTACTTGCTCCACAGTGTAAGAGCAAATGTGTAAAATTACAACAATAAAACCCCAATTTGATAAACCATAAATGTAATCACATAGGCCAGCACCGTAAGCCCTACAAACTGAAACACCGGCCAGCGCCAGGAACCTGTTTCCTGCTTTGTCATCGCTACCGTCGCTACGCACGGTGCATAAATCAGGCAAAATAGCATTACGCAAAAACCCGTTAGCGGCGTATATCTCTCTTGCAATTTCTCTCGCAGAGTCTGGTCAGCTTCGTGGCTGCTACCAGCCGCATAGACAATCGCTAATTGTGAAACAAACACCTCCTTTGCCGCCATTGCACCGATTAAAGCCGTGCCAATTTTCCAGTCAAAACCAATCGGCTTTAACACCGGCTCTATTGCTCGCCCTATCCTGCCAACCACTGAATAGGCCAACTCGGTTTGCTGGGCCTGCTCAGGTTTTAAACCTGTCAGGGATTCATGGCTCGGCTTCGGATAACTCATTGCTGCCCAGAGTACAATCGATATGCCAAGGACTATTGTCCCTGCTTTTTTCAAAAACATCCAGCCTCGCTGCCATGTATGGATACAAAGGGCCTTGAAAGTCGGCATACGATACGGCGGAAGCTCCATAACAAACGGCGTAGTCTCGCCCTTAAATAAAGTCACTCTCAAAATCTTAATGCAAATAACTGCCAAAATGACTCCTATAAAATAAATGAGCCACAGCACCGGCCCTCGCCATTTCTCAGGAAAAAAGGCCGGTATTATCAACATATAAATCGTCAATCTCGCCCCGCAGCTCATCAAAGGAATCACCATTATCGTCGTGAGCCTGTTGGTTCTGTTCTCCAGAATTCGTGTCCCCATGATAGCCGGCACGGAGCAGCCAAAACCGATAATCATAGGTATAAAGCTCTTGCCGTGCAGACCGATTTTGTGCATTATTCGGTCCATAATAAAAGCCGCCCGTGCCATATAACCGCTATCTTCGAGAATCGCTATTGCCAGGAATAAAAGCAAAATATTTGGCAAAAACACCAGCACGCCACCAACACCAGACATAACGCCGTCCACTAAAAGAGACTTAAGCCAGCTTTCACTATCGACCGGCCAAAAACCGGCTATCGTTTTGCCCGCCCAGTTAAACAAATGCTCTAATCCGCTCATCGGATATTCGCCTATCTTAAACGTCAGGAAAAAAACCAAATACATCAATATTAAAAAAATCGGCAATCCTAACATACGATTGGTTGCTATAGCATCTATCATGTCACTAGTGCTATGTCGCAACTCTACGGTAATTTTAATGGTCTCTTGGCAGGCACCTGATATAAAGCCATAGCGTCTGTCGGCCATTATGATTTCCGGCTCATCTCTGAAAATATTTTTGATATGCTCAACGCCGGACGAAGAAGCATCGAGAATCTCTTTACTCTTTACTTTAGCGGTTATGTCACTATCTTGCTCTAACAGTTTGATGGCTATCCACCTATAACCATATTTATCCCCTAACATAGACTGCTTATCTGTAATGAGTGTTTCAATTTGTTCAATTTCCTGCTCAATCTCCTGGCCGTAATTTACTTTATTGGTGCGCTGCAGTGTGCCTTGTGCAGCTACTTCAATAATGGCATCGAGTAGTTCGGTTTTGCCTTTGACTTTATTACCCACAGTGGAAACTATCGGCGCTTGTAAAAGTTTGGATAGCTGCTCGATATCAAAAACCATCCCTTTTTGCTCAGCGATGTCGCTCATATTAAAGGCCAAAACCAAAGGCACATTCATCTCAATGAATTGGGTCGCCAAATAGAGGTTCCGCTCAATATTGGAGGCATCAATAATATCAACCACAACATCAGGCTTCTGGTCCCCGATTGAGTCGGGGATTATAAAATTGCGAGCGATAAGCTCTTCGGTTGAATAAGCCGTTAAGCTATATGTCCCCGGTAAATCAACAAAAGTAATTTCATAATTTTTGTATCTGCATAATCCTTCTTTCTTTTCTACAGTCACGCCGGGGTAATTTCCCACATGCTGGTGCGCCCCCGTCAGCATGTTAAAAATAGTGCTCTTTCCGCTGTTAGGATTGCCCGCTATTGCTACGGTGATTTTCCTTGTAACCATAGTAATCTCTGCCAAAACTTAAAATAAAAGTTAGGCGCTCCAAACTTTGTGTATAAAAAAAACAAGGTGAGAAAATAATTATGCTTCACATCACAGTTATTTTATTAGCCATACCCCTGCCGAGCATTATTTTAGACTCTTTAACCATTATCACTAAAGGCCCATGATCGACACTATTTATCACTGTTATTTGAGTGTTTGGCACAAGCCCCATAGATACAAGTCTGCTGTTCAAACCTCGCCCTGCCTCTATTTTAACTATTTTTACTTTTTCACCGGAACGTACAGTAGATAAAGGCCTTGATTGCTTTTGCACCATGTTATTGTCTCTCCTGCTTAATATTCCTGATTATTGCTCTGAGGCGACTTTGTTCTACAGAATCTCTGAAAATCATCAGCCAAATTATAACCGCTTTTGTTACCTTCAGTTACAAATTCAATAAAACTTAGAAGCCTAATAATAATGTTTGGTCCAAGTGCATGTTCAGCTTTACAAGCAGATTTTTGAGCAATATTCGGGTCAACACATAAGACCTTGATAAAAAAAGACTTAAGCACATCGTGTTTTTTAACTACCTCTGCTGCTGCCGCTTGGCCTGCTTCAGTAAGAGTAACATATCCGTATGGTTTGTAGTTAGCTAAGCCTTTATCCTTCAACACTCGCAAAGCTCCTGTAACGGAAGACCTTGATACGCCGAGCAATCGCGCTATATCCTTGCTTCGGGCAACATTAGACCGGCTGGCTATATTAAAAATAGCCTCGAGATAGTCTTCCAATGAAGCACTTAAGTCTTTATCTTTCATTGCAACCACGTCATTAAACTCCAAAATGTAAGCTGTACCTAATATAGTTAGGCGTATCTAACTTTGTCAAGCTTTTTCGATAATTTTTAAAAAATAATGACAGACCAAGTTATAAGTCTCACAAAACAATCTACTTAATAACAACAATGAAAAAAATATTTACCCCAAAAAAGCATTTGTTTTACAACTTATTCTGTATTAAAATTGCTTTATAGAAAAGAATAGTGGTTGTCATTTCGAGCGAGCCGTTGGCGAGTCGAGACACGAAGCGAAACGGAGAGCCACGAAG
>CAZIED010000201.1:0-4496 GCA_964538525.1 uncultured Pirellulales bacterium
GAATTAGAGATGCTGGTTTTAGGTCTGTTTTAACTATCGTCAGATGGATATTCATCGGAATAGGCCGCAATGGTTTCTCTGGAACTACTGGAACTATAAGACTGGTTATCGGCGTGATTACAAAAGCGCCTCTGTGCCAAATATATTTTCACGGCTGTGGTACAGAGGATAAGACCAGCAACAAAGGACAGCCCGGCTGCAATAAATGCAAAGACCTCAGGAAATGCCAGTATAATTATACCAAAGCCGATTAGCAGCAGCCCCACGATTAATATTATCGATGCTAATCTTCGAGAGGCTTGTGATATCATATTTGTGTAGAAGCGAAAACTCATTACAACTCCTTGTTCAATATTATCGGCAAAGGAGGACATTTTCCAAAAATATATTTTACCAGACAAAAAACCCCGCCCCCCTGCTTTCTTGCGAAAGCAAGAAGGGGGGCGGGGCTAAACATTTATTTTCACATTTCTTTATTAGTACATCCCACCACCGCCCGGTGGCATTAAAGGAGTCTCCTTCTTTTCGGGTATTTCACTAACGACCGCGTCCGTCGTCAAGAGCAGCGAAGCAATCGAGGCACCATTCTGCAGCGCCACCCTTTCGACTTTAGTAGGCACAATTACGCCGAACTTAACCATATCCCCGTATTCCTTCCGCAGAGCATCGTATCCGAAGTTCTTTTCCTTACTATCCATAACCTTCTGAGCTACGATTGAGCCATCCAGACCGGCATTTTCCGCGATTTGCTTAATCGGCGATACAACAGCTCTTCGGACTATGTCAACACCAATTTGCTCATCGCCGGTCGCTTTAATCTTATCCAACGCCGGCAGCGTTCTGAGCATTGAGACGCCGCCGCCGGGCAGTATCCCTTCCTCCACAGCCGCTCGGCAGGCGTGCATCGCATCTTCCACACGCGCCTTTTTCTCCTTCATCTCGGCTTCGGTGGCAGCTCCAACCTTAATGATTGCCACGCCTCCTGAGAGTTTCGCCAGCCGTTCCTGCAGCTTTTCGATGTCGTAATCGCTCGTGGAAGCTTCGATCTCCCTTTTAATCTGCTCGATTCTGCCCTTAATAGCGTCGGTGCTTCCGGCGCCCTCGATGATTGTGGTGGCATCTTTGTCGATTTTTACCTGTTTGGCGGTGCCGAGCTGACGCAGCTCGATATTCTCCAGCTCAAGCCCTAAGTCCTCGAAAATAGCCTCACCGCCGGTCAGGACGGCGATGTCACTAAGCATAGCCTTTCGCCTGTCGCCGAAGCCGGGGGCTTTAACCGCTGCGCACTGTAGAACTCCCCGCAGCTTATTGACGACCAACGTTGCAAGCGCCTCTCCCTCAATATCCTCGGCGATAATCAGCAGTGGCTTACCCTGTCTGGCCACCTTCTCCAGCAGAGGTACCATAGATTTTACCGAACTAATTTTCTTCTCGTGAACAAGGATATAAGGCTTATCCAGCACAACCGACATATTCTCCAACTTATTGATAAAATGCGGACTGAGGTAGCCCTTGTCGAACTGCATACCTTCAACAAGCTCTACCACTGTCTCCAGCGACTGTCCCTCTTCAACGGTGATAACGCCGTCTTTGCCGACCTTATCCATTGCTTCGGCTAATTTTTTGCCGATTTCGGCATCCTGATTTGCCGAGCAGGTTGCGACCTGCTCGATTTGCTTGCTGGAGTCAACCGATATGCTCATCTTCTGAAGCTCTTCTACGATTTTCTCGACAGCCAGATTAATGCCTCGCTTAACCTGCATGGCGTTGGCGCCGGCGGTTATGTTCTTAAGCCCCTCGCCGAATATGCTTTCAGCAAGGATTGTGGCGGTTGTTGTGCCGTCGCCGGCCACGTTGGAAGTCTTGGAGGCCACCTCTTTAACCATCTGTGCGCCCATATTCTCGTACGCATCTTCCAGCTCAATCTCCTTGGCTACGGTGACACCGTCTTTAGTGACGGTGGGTGAGCCATAAGATTTTTCTAAAATTACATTTCTGCCGCAGGGTCCGAGCGTGATTTTCACCGCCTTTGCGAGCTTTTTCACGCCGTTAAAAACAGCCCCGCGTGCTTCAGTTCCATAAGCTATCTTTTTAGCTGCCATGTTTTGCCTTCTCCTTTCAGGATCAAATCAAAATTTGGTAACTTGTAAAATGGTAATTGGTAAAGGGTAACTGGTAATTACCAATTTCCAATCACCAATTACCAATCTTATTTTTCAATTACTGCCATAATATCCGACTCATCCATAATCAGATACTCTTTGCCGTCTATTTTTATTTCCGTACCGGCATAGCTTGTGAAAAGCACCATGTCACCCTTTTTCACCTGTATTTCTTTTCGCTTCCCGTTTTCGAGAATTTTACCTTCGCCGACACTTACGATTTTTCCTCTTTGTGGTTTTTCCTTAGCGGTATCCGGCAGAACAATCCCGCCGGCTGTCTTATTTTCCGCCTCGATGCGCTCGAGGAGCACCTTGTCTGCCAATGGCCGAATCTTCATTTGTACTTACTCCTTTCCAAAACTACTGTGGTTTATTTTTACTTAACACAAGTAACCGTCACCACAGGGGTGACGGCTAAACAAATTCACTCTGCGAAGATATTGCTGTTATATTTCTTCAAAAACAATCTGTTTAACACCTGCTGCAGAACAGCCAAATCCACCGGCTTATCAATCACGCCAAAAACATCAAGCTGCAGCGCCTTGCCGAGAACCGCCTCGTCGGCGGCGCTCGACAGCAAGATGCACGGCAGCATAGGACAATCCATGCGAATAATCCTTATCGTCGCCAGCCAGTTTGATTTTTCGCAGTCCATATCAACGATAGTGGTGTGAATACGTTTGTGATGGATGATATGGATAAACTCAAGCGGCTCATCGGCTATCAGCAGATTAACGCCTCTGGGTTTGAGGATATCGCGCAGAGCCTGAGGCCAGGCCCAGTTTGCACCGCTGGCTAAAAGATTTATCTCTTCGAGTTTTGACAAATTAGTAACCATATTTAAGGCTTCCCACCTATTGTGAGCAAATATCGTGCCAAGAACCTTGTCCACAGGAGAATGTTTGTGTAAGTGCTTATTATCGAAGTGGTTACAAAGCCCAAATACAAGCCTGCTTAGTCTGGCAAAATTGCAGGAATATGTAAATATCCTGTCAGGCTGGCAGCCTATTTAAGTTTTACTTCAAATGTTGTAAGATTATCGAGTATGCGTTTCAAATCTTGCTCGAATCGATTGATCTCACCTGTTGAAAATCCCTCATAATATAATACGGTCATTTCCTGTGATACTTGAACATACTTTCTTTCCATATCTCTGTCTTTTTCTGTGCGATATATGAGGATTGTACGCCTGTCTTTTCGACAACGTCGGCGTTTGAGATATCCCAAATCCTCGAGTCTATCCAGCATACTGGTCAAGGTGGATTTTCCAAGTTGTGTTTTCTGTGCAAGCTCATTTATAGTGATACCGTCTTTCTGCCAGAGCGCGAACATAATCCTGCCCTGGGCGGGATTAATCTCGATGCCAAATTCTTTTAATTTACGGACAAAGATTCTCTCGCTAACCTGGCGGATTTTGGCCATCAGGAAACCTGCCTGCCGCTGTTGTTTCATTGTCTTGGCCATAGCGATGGGTGGATAAATTTGAAGGCCCAAGTGTCTGTCGAGGCAGTATCATCGGGCTGTTCTATTTTTGTCCTCAAAAATACTTAAAGCCATAAGGTTCGTCCTTTAGCATTTACCTTGGATTGGGAATGGAATAATGACCGTGCAATACCTTCCACTGACCGCCTCGCAAGACAAATACCATAGATACGGCAAAGGGGCTGCTAAATGTTTGGCCGTCCGACAGTGTGGCAGAAGATGTGCCTGTGGCTGTGAGTAATGCTGTTTCAGGCGAGATAATTGTCACATAAGTCTGATCATAAGTGCGTTCTATCTTGGAGAGTCTCTGGAATCCTGCCTTGACAGCATTAAAGGCGTCCTGACGGGTTTTAAAAAGAGTTCCATCTTGGATAATGAGAGCTTTATCCGAGTCGAGGATGTGCTCAAAGAATTTTTCTACATTAAGGCTATTGTCCGCTTCCTTCATTTTTGCATGGACTTCCAGAATCGCCTTTTCAATGGCCTGCTGCTGCTCAAGGGGGACTGCGCTTTTATCATTCTCCGAAAGGAGTCCTTCGGACTGAACCGCCAAAACGACCGACACAAAGGCCAGGACAAGAATCGCTTTAAAAACATTATTCATTGTTTTCTCCTTTCCAGAAAAGACGTTATTGCTGATTGTTTTAATTTTTACGCTATGGTTTTTCTCTAAAGTTTGAACTCAAAAGGCCCTTCTTTGTAACATCCCCTTGCTAAAGCTGGCAACAATTGAAGCACTGTAAATTCGGGGTCATCCGCACCGCCCGGCCAGTGCATTTCCCAGCCTTTCTGCCAGAGTTGTTTCTTGAATTGTTTATCTGTGATTTCTTCTATTTCGCCGCTGAGCATCAG
>CAZIED010000202.1:0-4495 GCA_964538525.1 uncultured Pirellulales bacterium
AGCGGTAGAGCTTTTTACTGCCGTCTTCATATTGTCTGTAAGCATTTCGCAGATGCTTGCCGAGAACGTCCCAATTGGAAATAAACTCGGCGAACGAAGCGTTCAGCCTCTTTAGGTTCTGGCGGATTTCGGCTGCCTGCTTTTCTATCTGCAGGCCATGCAGGCCCATCGCAACCGTCATAAGATATGCGTAAAGAAGGTTCGGCGAGACCGGGATCACCTTTTTATCGAGGCAATATTGCACAATATCCTGCGTATCATCTGCGTATTTGACAATCGTTTCGTAATAAACATTCTCGGCTGGTATGAAACAAAAAGCAAAATCCACCGTGCCTTCAGCGGGTCTGATGTAGTCGGAGGCAATCTTGTCAATATGATTAATTACATCTCTGGTGAACTGCTTTCGCATCTTTAATTTCTCGTCATCGGTTTGGGCGTTCACAAGCCGCTCGAAGCTCGGAAGCGGAAACTTGGCATCGACAGGCACCGAAAAATCCGGCATCTGAATAAGCGCATCGACAATTTTACCGTCCTTGAAAGGGTGCTGGAGTTTGTAACTATCTTTGGGCAGAATTTGCGAAAGCAGATTCTCCAGCGACCATTCCCCCATTTGGCCCCGCAGCTTGGGGCTGCTTAAAATATCTTGCAGACGTCTTACATCGGTACCAAGCTGTAACATTTGCTTATTGGTGCCTTGCAATTCGCCTATCTGAGCGTTTAATTGGCCGAGCACCTGCTGGCTGGTCTGCATGTTCCTGCTGATATTGACTTGCCCATCCTGTAACGATTTGTTAAGCTCGGCGCGAATGCCGTCCTGAGCTGCTTTGAGGGCTTCAAGCTGCTGCTGGAGCAGGCTGATACCGGCCGCCTGGCCGGCGATTTCTTTTCTGCCGGCAAAGTTAGAGGCTATCAGCCAAATCATAAGGCCCAGGACAAATAAGATCAAAATGATAACGATAACGATTAGAAATGGTTCCATATTGTATCCTTAAAAAACGCCACGATTATACTGGTTGGTCAACCCCACGTAAAACGTGGGGCTAAATATTTTTACATTTTATTTAGCCCCGCACCAATTGTTCCTCCGAGAATGATTTGACCTTTGATGAAATTGGGTGTATGTTTACAAGTTCAATTGGTGCGGGGTTCTATTCGGTGACTAATGAATCTATTAACAGCATTACAAAATAAGAACATCATCTTACTTGATGGGGCAATGGGTACGGAATTAGACAAACGCGGCCTAATGGGCCGAGGGTGCAGTAATCTTGATGCTCCCGAGGTGGTGCTCCAAATACATCAGGAGTACGCCCGGTGCGGATGTGATGCTCTGACGACAAACACGCTGACGATGAACCGCATTTACATTGAGACGCATAACGTCGATGTATCCGTGCGGGATGTAAATAGAGCCGGTGCTGAATTGACAAGACAAGCTGCCGTTGCGGGGCAGTATGTACTGGGGGACATAAGCTCTACGGGTCAGCTGCTTGAGCCGTATGGCACTTACAAAGAGCAGCAGTTCTGTGATACGTACAAAGAGCAGGCCGAAATCCTGGCGGAAGCCGGTGTGGACGGATTTATCATTGAGACGGTGTTTGACCTTCGCGAGGCGCTGTGCGCTCTTCGGGCTTGCAAGGATAATTTCTCGCTGCCTGTCATAGTATCGATAGCTTTTGCAACGGAGACAAAAGGTGCAAGAACAATAATGGGCAACACCGCAGGGCAGTGTGCCAAGCAGCTCACGGATACCGGTGCAGACGCCATTGGTGCTAATTGCGGCGAGCTTGACCCGGCTCAAATGGCTGTAGTCGTATCTTTACTCAAAGCTTGCCCTGAGCCTGTCGAAGGGTCGGAAACGAATGTTCCCATTCTGGCGCAGCCCAATGCAGGCAAACCAAAGCTGGTTGGAGATAAAACTGTATTTGATATGGGGCCGGAGTCTTTTGCTTTAGGTATCAACAAGTGTTTGCAGGCGGGCGCACGCCTCCTCGGCGGTTGCTGTGGTACAACACCCGAACATATCCGTGCGGTAGCCGAATTGTTGAGTAGAAAGTAACGATGACAAATTATCATCTGGTGATACTGAAGAAGCCGTATTTGGATGCCATATTAGAGGGCCGAAAGCAGATTGAATCGCGTTTTACAAGGATCAAACGTGAGCCGTTCGGCCAGATTCTGCCTGGTGATAAACTATTTCTTAAGATAAGCTCCGGGCCGGTATGTGCGGTAGCAACAGTAGCAGCAGTTAAAGCATTCGAGAACCTGACGCCTGCAGAAATTACCGTAATAAAGCAAAATTTCAACCGTTACATTGCTGCCGATGACCAATACTGGCACAGCATTGCGGATTGCAGATTTGGTCTTTTGGTTCGGCTGAAGGATGTTGAGCCGATCGAGCCGGTGCGAATCCACAAGAAAGACTGGCGGGCGTGGGTGATTTTGAACGAAAAGGAGGACTTCGGCCTGCTCAAGGTTCTTACTGTGAAAAAACCATAAAAAACGAGCCTTTTACTTGTATCAATAGATTTCCTTTAATTCCTGCAATAAATCCTGCCGTTGGGTTCGTCTTTTATTTCAGAAAAAGATAATACGCAAACATAAATAATCAGCGGTCTTGACTCGTCTTGGCGTAGGCGCCAAGCCGTAGCCAGAAAGGAGCAAAAAATGTGCAAGAAGATTACATTAATAATTTTGGTGGTAGTTCTACTGCTTGTAACGCAAGGACTATTCAGCCAGGAAAATGACCAACAGAGACCTGCTGCAACGGAGGCGGATAGGTGGGCTCAGCAAACTGAAAGGCAGCGATTGATAGGGACGGATGCTCCTGAAAGAGATGCTGCGAGGGTGCGTGAGCAGGTTCAAAAGAGACAAGAACAGCGTGTTCAACAGGATGAACAAACGATGCAGAAACCTTCTGAACCAAGAGAGGGAGCACGCCGGCGGGGTCCTTTTATGGAACAAGGACAAATAGGACCTTTTCAACAACGGTTTGGAAGATTGCTGGACGCCCTGACCCAGGCTTACAGGCAAAATGACATGGAAAAGATGGGACAGCTAATCCGTCAGATGCAGCAGCTCCGTCAACAATGGCTGCAGCAAGGGCCGGTTTTTAGCTCTCCAGGCACCGACTTGTGGGCTTTATACGACAGACCTATAGTAGTAGTAATCCAGCCGCGAGGGTTCCGCAATGGTTGGAGATGGTGGGGGCAGGGTCCACAAGATGGTATAGATGTACCTCAAAGAGGTTTTCGATCTGGCCGGGCAGATAGACCGGATCAGCCGGTTCCGCCGGATGATGGTTTTGGGCCGATGCAGCAGCGTCCGCCGAGAAACAGAGGTCAAGATAGACGTGATTTGCCACCCGAGCAGCCAAATCCTCCGGAACCTGACAGACTACAGCAGAGACCAGAAGCCCCACAACCGGAATTGGATTAGTGGCAAATGAACAAAGGCATAAAGGAACAACATAATATTAAATAATGAATATCGAACAAGGAATTTCGAGATTCTAAATTCGGTGTTCATTATTCGATATTCAACAAAACTTTGTGCCTTTGTGCTATTTTAGTGATTACCGCCAGTCGCTGGGGTAATAGACGGAGGTCGGCTGAATATTGAACTTTCTGCAGAGTCCTTCAACAAGCAATTCTATTCTTTTTATCTGACAGTCGGTTGGTCCGGCGGTGCCTTTGTCGGCAATAGCACAGATACGGATGGTCTGAGTGCTGCCGTACCATGTGCGTCCCGGCTCGAGCGACCATTGTTTCTGCCATTTTTCGGTGGTCTGGATTTGACCGTCGCTGCCGCCGAGGCCGTTGCATACTACAAAGTGACAATTGAGGTCTTCCGGACTTGCAAGGCCGCTGATAGAGGCTAACTGTTCTATGTTGCCTGCCCTGGTGCCGCTATAGTATATCTCGATGCGATTCCAGCGTCCGGGGGATTGGCAGGCCTGGGAGAGGATAGCTGTGTCCACAGGGTCGAGACGATAATAGCTCCAAAGGCAAAAAGCCCCTGCCGATGGAGGATTATTGCCCAGAGCCATCAATATAATGGCTCCCGTTGTCATTGAAACTAATAATGCTGCCAAAACTTTAGCTACTCTTGTCTGACCTGACATAGCCACGCCTCGATACTGGATGCTCGATGCTCGTCGAGTATCAAGAATCGAGCATCGAATTTCGAAACCTTTGTCTTACATATATCGGCAGCAGCCGACAAATCGCTTCACAATTTTTGCCCAAAAAAATTTCATTGTTGCCCGATATTATGGAAGGCAGATATGATGATTCAGGTTGTGATTGAGAACAAACTTGTGCGCTCTTAAAAAACTTGCTTTATGGGACTACAATCGGTATATTTGCTTCGGCGGAATAAAACCCCCAGACTTCGGCGAGCTCAGTCGAGTCGTGGAGCTGGGGGCTAAATACTGGATTCGTAGTATATTTAGAGCCTATCCGAATAACCCGCTCTATTGCGGCCGGCTGCAAAG
>CAZIED010000203.1:0-4468 GCA_964538525.1 uncultured Pirellulales bacterium
TCGACAGAAGACACGGGGGCTCCGGTCGAAATGACAATGAGTCTTTTCTACAAAGTATGATCAGCTACAAGTTTTCTAACGAGGCCAATCGAGTCCTTTAATACCTCGCACCGTCAAATTTGCATTCGGCAGGCCGTCGCGGGCAGGGCGAATCTGTTTGGCGTCAAGAATACGTACTTGGCCGTCAACAAAAAGGAAATTTCGCCGGCCCTGCCAGCACCACCAGCCACTGTCTCCATCTATAGGAAGATGATTGCTGAGCCAATCCCCGATAAGAATCTTGCCCGTGGGATTGGCCACGTCAGAGATTCGCTGCCCAATGCATGGCACGGAGTTTGCGCCGTATGTATCAGTAAAACTGCTTAGCTGATCTATCTGCTGGGGACTATGGTAAAAAGTCATCGAGTAAGCATAACTTGTGCTTTCGTACTTCTGGGCGGCGATGCTATCCTGCGGACAAAGCAAAACCGATGGATTGTTGGCGTCAATATTGTCCTCCAGATAAGGCCGAACGAACGACCGCCAGCCGCGACCCATCCACAGCCAGTAGCCAGCCGGTAGCGGGTCCTGCGTACAGGGAAAAGTATTGTCGTTTGCATTGGTGTATAAATTCACAGCTAAGTGTATTTGTTTGAGATTGTATGCGCATCTGATTTGCTTGGCCATAAACCTGGCCTTTATAAGCGACGGCATCAGCACGGAAAGTAAAAGGGCGATGATTGCTATGACAACGAGCAATTCCACAAGGCTGAAGCCCTCGTCCATCGTCCATCGTTCCTCATCCATCGTTTTACTCCACCGTGACAGACTTTGCGAGGTTTCGGGGCCTATCCACATCGTAGCCGCGAAGCACTGCGGCGTGATAGGCTAAAAGCTGCAGCGGTATTACCGTCAGCATCGGCTGCAGGATTTCCGGAGCATCAGGAACGGTAATTAGATGATCGGTCTGACCGAGTGCGGACTTTATTTTTTCGTCGCCCTCGGTGGCAACAACAATGATTTTGCCGCCGCGAGCCTTGACCTCGGAGATATTACCCATAATCTTGTCGTACTGCGGACCAATTGTAGCGATAAAAACTGCCGGCATACCGTCATTGATTAATGCAATTGGGCCGTGCTTCATCTCCGCAGCCGGCAAACCCTCGGCATGAATATAGCTTATTTCCTTCAGCTTAAGCGCTCCTTCAAGAGCAACCGGATAATTAAAACCTCGCCCCAAGAAAAGCCAATTCTCTCTGCTGATGTTTGCTGCGGCGATGCCTTTGATGTGGTCTGATTGTTTCAGTATTAGACTTATTTTATCCGGTATCTGCGAAAGCTCATCGATATAATAGACTGCCTCGGTGCTGCTTAAATGTTTTCTTCTGCCCAGCTCTATTGCCAGCATGGTCAGCACCGCCACCTGAGCGGTAAAGGCCTTTGTGCTGGCTACGCCGATTTCGGGACCGACGTGCAGATATATACCGGCGTCGGTAGCCCTTGCGATGGATGAGCCTACGACATTGACGATGCCGAGGACCATTGCGCCGCGTTCCTTTGCCTGCTCGACGGCGGCGAGCGTGTCGGCGGTTTCGCCGGACTGGCTTATCGCTATAACAATAGTGCCGTCCTCGATGATGGGATTGCGGTAGCGAAATTCGCTGGCGTATTCGGTCCCCGTAGGGATGCGTGCGAGGTGCTCAAAAAGAAATTCGCCGACCAGGCTTGCATGGAACGCCGTGCCGCAGGCGGCCAGGACAAGGTGTCTTGCACGGGTCAGCTCACGCAAATGGCTGGCTACACCGCCGAGAATTATCTTACCATTTCTCCTGTCTATTCTGCCGCCCATACAAGTGACCAAAGCCTTAGGCTGCTCAAAAATCTCCTTGAGCATGTGATGCGGGAAGCCGTCCAGCTCGATCTGGTCAAGCGAAAACTCAATTTGACTTAAGTCTTTGAATACGGTGATATTGTCGAGGGTTTTTGTATTGAATCCGTCTCTGGTGACCGTGACCATCTCGTTGTCGGAAAGATACAAGGCCTGGGTGGTATGCTCGACTATCGCTGCGGCATCGGAGGCCAGGATATATTCGCTGCTGCCGACACCCAAAATCAAAGAACTACCCTTTTTGGCTCCGATGAGCATATCAGGAAAGTCGGAGCAGAGAATCGCCAGGCCGTAGGTGCCGTGCAGCTCACGAAGGGCCTTTTGCACAGCCCATTCGAATTTGTGCTGCCCGTTATATTTTATCTCCTGCCGGTCATTGCATTTGCTATAGAAGTAGCCAATCAGATTAGCTATCACTTCGGTATCCGTGTCACTTGCAAATTTGACGCCTTCTTTCTGCAGCCAGGTTTTTAGTGTGGCGTAGTTTTCGATGATGCCGTTATGAACGACTGCAATCTTTCCGGTATAGTCCGGGTGCGGATGCGCATTGATGGTGTTCGGCTCTCCGTGGGTGGCCCAGCGTGTATGGCCTATGCCGAGAGTGTCGGTTTTGCTCGGCTCATCCAGCATCGCCTCGAGGGCGCTGATTCTGCCGCTGGTCTTTTTGATTTTTATGCCTTCATTACCCAATAGAGCCAGGCCAGCCGAGTCGTAACCCCGATATTCAAGACGTTTTAATCCCTCAATAAGAATCGGTTGTGCAACTTTTTTGCCCAGGTATGCTATTATGCCACACATCGTTATCCACTTTCCTATTTACAATTTATTGTTTATTGTTATCTTTTGCGGCATTGGGTTTAACCATTAGAGACTTTAATGTTAAATAGTCAGTAAGAAATAGTCAAATAAGAAATTGTGATAGTTGTTATTGATTATAATGTTGGAAATATCAGAAGCGTTTGTAATGCTCTGCGGCACATAGGCTGCGAGGTGGCGCTAAGCAGGAACACCAAGGCAATCGAGGATGCAGCAGGTATTGTCTTGCCGGGCGTTGCTGCCTTTGGCTATGCTGTCAGCCAATTGGGAGATATTTCCGAGCTGATAAAAAGGCTCGCTCTGGCCGGTAAACCTTTATTGGGCATCTGTGTCGGATACCAAATGCTCTTCGACCACAGCAGCGAGTACGGCCAACACGATGGACTCGGCCTGGTATCAGGCAATGTTGTTGCTATTCCGTCTGGCAGGACCATTCCGCACATGGGCTGGAACCAGGTGAAACTGCCTGAGGATATGGATTTATTTGCAGGCCTCGGCAAAGAAAAAAATTTCTATTTCGCACACTCCTTCTATGCCGATGTCACCGACCGCCGGGCTAAAGTAGCCTATACGGACTACGGCTTACTCCTGCCTGCTGCGGTGCAGAAAGCAAATATTTACGGCGTGCAGTTTCATCCTGAAAAAAGCGGCGAAACCGGCCTTAAGGTGCTGAAAAATTTCGTTGAAATATGCGAGAAAAATAGGAGACAGAAGACAGAAGACAGAAGACAGAAGATTGGATTATGAAGTTAGAATTCTGTATTCTGACTCCTGTATTCTGTATTCTTTCCTATAACAGGTTAAAAATAGAATAGTTAAATGTTAAAATGTTGACGAAACGAATTATTCCATGTCTGGATGTTAAAGATAACCGCGTGGTTAAGGGCATAAAGTTTCTTAATCTGCGTGACGCCGGCGATCCGGTGGAGCTCGGCGCAAGATACAGTGACGAAGGAGCCGATGAGCTGGTGTTTCTCGATATTACCGCAACCATCCGCTTTCGAAAGACCATCATAGAGCTTGTGGAGAAAGTTGCCCAGAACGTCTTTATTCCGTTTACTGTCGGTGGCGGCATCCAGACGGTCGAGCAGATGGATGCAATTTTAAGAAGCGGAGCAGACAAAGTCTCGGTAAATACCGCTGCCGTTAGCAATCCGAATCTGCTGACCGAATCTGCTCAACGGTTTGGAAGCCAGTGCGTTGTCCTGGCTATTGACGCCCGGCGGTCCGGCCTTCGTAGCCACTACGGCGGAGAGGGCTCAAAGGATAAGCCGCACAAGTGGCAGGTCTGCGTTAAGGCCGGTTCAGAGCCGACCGATATCGACGTAGTCGAATGGGCCATCCGCGGCGAAAAACTCGGCGCAGGTGAGATACTTCTTACCAGCATGGATGCCGATGGCACTTATACGGGTTATGATAACGCACTAAATAAAGCCGTCAGTGACGCGGTCAATATTCCGGTGATTGCATCCGGCGGTGCAGGAAAACTCGAACATCTATACGATGCCATCGTCGCCGGCGGCGCAGATGCGGTGCTGATGGCTTCAATTACGCACTTTGGAAATTACACGATAAAGCAAATAAAAGAGTACCTCGCCGGTCGCGGTTTGCCTCTGAATTTATAATTCACATTTTCATGTAATGGCCAGTGCCATATAAGGATAATTCACAAAAACTTAAAATCTAATCTATGAAGTATTATAGTATGAATGTATGCTTGATATAATGGACGTAGATTCCCACGCCTTGACAGGCGTGGCACTTACTGTTTCAGGCTTCGCCTGT
>CAZIED010000204.1:0-4463 GCA_964538525.1 uncultured Pirellulales bacterium
GATGTTCGGCATCGTGTGCAAACGGAATTTACATAAAAATCTTTGCGTGATTTTTTGCTTTATTGTAGTTATATTAAACTTGTGGTGAGCTTGTCGAATCCAAGTGAACTAAAGTGAGCTAAAGTGACTAAAGTGAAAAGTTATAACTTTAGGCACTTTTGGCACTCTAAACTTTAGGCACTTTAGCCACTCTAAACTTTAGGCACTTTAGCCCACTTTTATATTTTTATTTTACTCGTTGGCCGTAAGGCAAAATTCGTATATCGTATGTCGGAGAATCGGTAGTTCGATATATGAAATTGCGAAATACAAAATTGCGAGAAAGGAGGTATGAGCATGAAGTTTCGTTTAATGAGTATCACAATCCTTTTTTTGACGGTCGTAAATGGGGCTTTTAGCGCAGACGGCATCGAAGACCCCTGGCCTGGCTATATCGTAGGCGGCGGACATACTGTCACTAACTGGCAGGATATTCAGGATGATTATAGAACCTGATTCGTTCATAGTTCGTTGTTCATTGTTAATCGATGAACAATGAACTCATAACAACGAACAAATTACCAATTACCAGTTTTCAGATTTCTGAATGTATGGAGGCAATAGAATGAGTACTCGCATAAGTGCTTTGTTTGCGGTGGTTTCAGCAGTTTTGCTGACAATTGCGTTTGGATGTAATCCCACTCGTGTACATCGCAATTTCGTATATCGCAATATCGTATATCGAACTAACGATGCGCCGATATACGATATACGATATACGATAAACGAATACCGCGATTGGAAGTTCGCTAAAGGTGATATTGCCGGGGCTGAAAAGCCGGACTTTGACGACTCGAAATGGCAGAGGGTTCCTCTGCCGCACGACTGGGCAATCGCAGGTCCATTCAATCCAAACGTGAACGGTTATGCAGGTAAACTTCCCTGGCAGGGTGTCGGCTGGTATCGAAAGACATTCGTGCTTGATAAAACAGACAAGAGCAAACGCGTGTATTTTGATTTCGATGGTGTGATGGCGTTTCCAAAGGTGTATATAAACGGCACATTGGCCGGCCAGTGGGACTATGGCTATATGTCCTTCCGTGTGGATGCCACGCCTTACGTCAAATTTGGAGGCGATAATATAATTGCGGTTCAGGTAGATACTCGCCGGCACGGTACACGATGGTATCCGGGCGCAGGGATATATCGCAAGGTGACGATGACGATTTGTCAGCCGGTACACGTAGCAAACTGGGGGACGTTTGTCACCACCCCGCAGGTAAGCGACGCAGAGGCCTCGGTTCACATCCGCTCGACCATCGAGAATCATCTCGAAACTGAGTCGAAAATCACCGTTGAGTTTCTGCTGTTTGATCCTGACAACAAAGCCGTTGCTGCTGGCCAGAAGCAAGCCATCCCAGCTGGCGGCTCACAAGAGCTGGAGCTGTCACTGAAGGTGGAAAATCCTCAACGATGGGATATTACAAGCCCGAAATTGTACACCGCCAAGACAATAGTTCGTATGGACGATAAGGTCGTAGATGCGGACAGCACGACCTTCGGCATACGAACGTTCACCTTTACAGCCAACGATGGCTTTCATCTGAACGGCCGGCGTATGCAGCTCCATGGCGTTTGTCTGCACCACGACCATGGGCCTCTCGGAGCAGCCTTTTACACCCGTGCGATGGAAAGACAGCTCGAAATCATGCGTGACATGGGTGTCAATGCCATCCGCACCAGTCACAATCCTCCGGCACCGGAGCTGCTCGATTTGTGCGACCGGATGGGCTTTGTCGTCTGGGACGAATGTTTTGATAAATGGGATGGCACAGCCGGCCGAGTAGGTGGAAAGCCGCCGCTGGAAGAATACGGCGAAAAACAGATTCGTAACTTCGTAATGCGAGACCGCAATCATCCTTGCATCGTCGTCTGGTCTATCGGCAATGAGATAGGCGAACAGCCCTGGGACAAGGAGGGGACCTCGCCCGAGCGTGTGAAGTTTATGAGCGATTTCGTCCGCAAATACGACCCGACGCGCCCCGTTGGGATGGCCTGTCATACCCCATCGACTGCCGACATGAACATCGTTGACGCATTGGACCTGACCGGCTGGAATTACCGCCGCAGGTACGCTCGCTGCAGACAACGCTATCCCGACAAACCGATAATCTACAGCGAATCGGCGTCAACCTTCAGCACCCGCGGGTTTTACGAGCTGCCGCTGAGCAAGGCAAAAACACAGTATTCCAAACAGACCCAGGTTGATTCCTACGACCGCAACGCAGCGGACTGGTCGGATATTCCGGATGTCGAGTTTGACCTGATGGAAACCGACCGTTTTGTTGCAGGCGATTTCGTCTGGACCGGGTTTGACTATCTGGGCGAGCCGACGCCTTTCAGCAAACAGGCGAGAAGCTCGTATTTCGGCATCGTGGACCTCACGGGAATCCCAAAGGACCGCTTCTATCTATATCGCAGTTACTGGGCGTCCGAGAAAACCACCGTTCACATCCTGCCGCACTGGAACTGGCCGGGCCGCATCGGCCAGAATGTCCCCGTTTTTGTCTATACTAACGGCGATTCGGCAGAACTATTCCTCAACGGTAAGTCGCTCGGCAGGCGAACAAAGGCCAAACGGGATGCTAATAACGTAAACTTCGCATTGGACAAACCCGCCCGCGCCAGCGCCGAAGAGTCGGGCAGGGGTAATCGGGCGTCTGACGCCACCGACGGCAGCGCAGCGACGCAATGGCGAGCTGCAATCGCCGATGCCAACCAGTGGTGGCAGGTTGACCTCGGCGAAGTTCGGCAGGTCCGCTATATCGTTATTGATTTCGAAAAGGAGGCGAAGAACTATCTCTACCGGCTCGAGGCCTCGACCGACGGCTCGACGTGGCAGGTCATCGCTGATAAAAATGAGTGGATGGGCGACGACAGCCAGGCGGGGCACGAAGTGGACGCTCAGGCAAGATTCATCCGGATTAGCTTTACGGCTTTGCAGCAGGGCTTCCGGGCGAGCTTCAGGGAATTTCGCGTTTATCCGATAAAGACCGACCAGTCATACTATGCGGTCACCTACAAATATCGGCTGTGCTGGAATGACGTCGTTTATGAGCCGGGCGAATTGAAGGCGGTTGCTTATAAGGATGGCAAAGAGATTGGCCACGAAGTTATGCGAACGGCAGGCGAACCCGTGGCTGTTTGCCTGATGCCTGATAGAATCGAGCTGGCTGCAACCGGCGAAGACCTGTGCTATATCCTCGTTGAGGCTGTGGATGAAAAGGGCACACTTTGTCCATTAGCGGAAAATATGGTTCGATTCAAGGTTGAAGGGCCTGCTGAAATCGCCGGCGTGGGTAACGGCAATCCTCTTTCGCTTGAGCCGTTCCAGGCAGACTTTCGCAAGCTCTTCTTCGGTAAGGCGATGCTGATTCTGCGAACGATTGAAGGAAAGACAGGTCAGGTGCGTGTGACAGCCGAAAGCGATGGTTTGAAATCTGCGGCGGAAACCATCCAGTGCCGTTGAAAATGTAAAACGTAAACCTAAAAATGTAAAATTAAGGAATTCCACAGTTTTGCGTTTTTAGATTTGCATTTTACACTTTTGCTAAAGGGGTAGATTATGCGAATTGCGTTTAAAATGTCGGTGAATAAGGGGAAGGAAAAGGAATACGAAGAAAGACACAATCCGATTTGGAAGGAGCTGGAGGATACCTTAAAAAAGCACGGCGTTATTACATATTCGATATTCCTCGACCCGACGACTAATGAGCTTTTTGCTTATGCGGAGGTTAAATCGAAGGGAAAATGGGACAAAATTGCAGAAACCGACATTTGCAAAAAGTGGTGGAAGTATATGAGTCCGCTTATGCCCTCGAATCCGGACAATAGTCCAAAGTCGGTCGAATTGAAAGAGGTGTTCCACATAGAGCAATAGTTCAACAGGAGGTGCATAGATGCAATTTCGAGAATTGGGACGCACCGGCTGGAAGGTCTCTGCGGTCAGCTTCGGTGCGTGGGCAATCGGCGGAACATGGGGTCCGGTCAATGACGGCGAATCGCTTGCGGCGTTACACCGGGCGGCGGAGCTTGGCGTAAATTTCTTCGACACGGCCGACGTTTATGGTGACGGCCGCAGCGAACGGCTGATTGCGCAGCTACTTCGCGGCCACAAAGGGAAAATATACATTGCCACCAAGGCCGGCCGACGGCTAAATCCGCATACAGCAGAAGGCTATAATCGTAAGAATCTCACAGCCTTCGTCGAACGAAGTCTCAAGAATCTCAATATGGAGTCAATTGACTTGCTTCAGTTGCATTGTCCGCCGATAGAGGTTTATTATAGTCCCGAAGTCTTCGGCGTGCTCGACGACCTTGTCAAGGCGGGCAAAATCAGCTATTACGGCGTGAGCGTTGAAAAGGTGGAAGAAGCTCTAAAGGCGATTGAGTTCCCGAACGTGCAGAGTGTGCAAATGATTTTC
>CAZIED010000205.1:0-4409 GCA_964538525.1 uncultured Pirellulales bacterium
GCTGACAGACGTCTCACCGTAAGGACTGTTGATCTGCGGCCCAAGATTGACGGGTATGCCGAACATAAAATCTGCATTCGCCTGCTCTGGGCTAATTAGAGATATTGCTATAAACGTAACTAATACAAAACTAATTGTAAAACAATCTTGACCTTTCATTTTACACCCTTCTTTCGATCCTCAGGTTAAAAAATATAAATTGTCTTGTTTACGGCGTCACGACTCGATTGTGGATACGGACGTCATCGATTAGACTGTTCCAGAAACCGGCTGCATTGAGACTTTTTTCCGCACCAATGTAAAGTCCACCGGTGGAACCTGTCAAGGTGCTTTGAGGTGCGGTATCTTTCGCAGCTACAACATCGTCAACGTATAGAATTCTGTAAGAGCCGTCCCAAACAAGACCTACACGGTGCCAATTATTGTCTATGATGCTGGTCTGCGAGGATAGAGCCAGATTGTTCCTGCCGGATGAAGGTTTAAGCTCAGTCATTAGATTGCCTGTCCCGCTCTCCGCAGATAGCCAGCTAACACCCGTTATTTGAGATAAGATAACTTCTCCTGGTGCTCCGCCTTTTATCCAGGCAAAGACACTAAACGGGCCGCTTGCTGGGTTCAAGATAAAAGGCGTGCTCACATAATCGCCGTCGCCGTCTAACAGCAAAGCTCCATCTATTTTGCCGCCTGCCGGCTGCCAGAGAGGATTACCGTTCACAGTGCCATTTTTAGCGCCGGCACTATCAACTGCTGTAGTGCCTTCTGCATCATCCAGCTTCCAATGAGCAATTAGAGAAAAATCTTTCAGCCAATCTTGCGAGCTTAGAATCTCGCCAGCCGACATGATTTTTACGTTACAAGCAGCCAAATTGGCAAACCTCTGGGCATCGGCCAAGGTACCTACAATTCCGCCGCCCCAGTGATATGGTATAGCCAATAGAGGTTTAATATACTTTGTAGCATCTGCTGCCTGCTGTGCGTTCATTGTATATGTGCCGCCGGCGGGAAGTATTGCAACGTCAATATGGCCGAGAGTTTTCATCTCCTCTATCAGGTCGGTGTCACCGGCAATATAAATCCGCTTTGAAGCGAGCTCAATTATATAGCCGAGCCAGCTATTTGACCTCGGATGGTTCGTGTTGTAAGCAGGCACACCGATCACGTTAAAGCCGTCGAGCTGAATCATCTGCCCGGGCCTGATTGCCTGGCCCTTACCGTATAGTGCAACAACATCAGCCGGTGCGACAAATTTCGTCGTCGGACCTGATGCCTTGGCAATATCAGCAGGCTGGTAATGGTCACTGTGACTGTGGGTGACAAGCACGGCATTGGCATCATGCGGTGATGTGCTTAAGTTTCGCGGGTCAATATATATTATGACATCTCCCGCCCAGACCTTGACGCTCGAATGGACCAGCCATTGTATATAGACAGTTTCAGTTTCGAGCCAGTGCTCACTTAAAACAGCCAAATCCTTGTAATCTATCTTTCCATCCCCCACGGGCGCCGGAGCGATGTCAACTGATGATTCATTCAGCCCCCAGTATTGGGCTAATTTGGAGAAATCTTTCAGGTTCACTATTCCGTCGCCGTCGAAGTCAACGATTGGGGTAATTGACACCTGCCAGAGGTCGTATCCCCCAATCCCGCCTGGTCGGTCAGAAGAGAAGTAGAGAGTCGAGGCGTCGGCCGAAAGGCTCGGAGACGCGTTAGTACAGGACGGAATGTTGATCTGTGGGGGGAGTTTCAGTGGGGGGTCGAAATCATCGTGCATTGTTGCCCGCGTTGCCATCCATAGCTCGGTACAGGTTTTACGACAGAAAAAAAGCGTCTGACCATCAGCCGAGATATCAGGCATCCATTCACCATCAGCGCTGTTGACGTTCCTGAGAAAAACCGGGGCTCCAAAGGAATCGGACGTCGTTTCTCGCGTCGCCACCATTATGTCGCAGTGATCTCCTAAATGACCAGGTCGGTGGGACTGAAAATAAAGCGATAGCCCGTCTGCTGAGATGCTCGGATGGACCGCATGCTGGCTATTCACCGTCGGCCCGATATTCACCGGCGCGCCCCAAGCATCGTGGACTGTTTCCCGCGCGAGCATCCATATATCGCCATCACCATTGAATCCGCCAGGCAAGGGATTGCCGAACTGGGGTGCGTGGCCATCGGAAAAATAGAGCGACAGACCATCCGCTGAGATAGTTGGCTCCCAGTAGCTGTATTGCGTGTTGGCAGGTGATCCAAGGCACACCGGGCTGCCCCAGTCGTCTTGTATGGTTGGCCGTTTCCTAATCCACAGGTCGTAACCTCCATAGCCGCCGGGCCGGTCGGATACGAAATAGAACTCCAGACCATTGGCCGAGATACACACACCATGCTCGCCATACGGACTGTTGACGCTCGGCCCAAGAATAGTGGGAGTTCCCCAGATGAAATCTGCCTTCGCCGGACCTGTGCTAATTACAAATGCTGCGATAAACGCAATGAACCCCAAACTAATTTTAGAGGACTGAAGCCATTTCATATCACACCATCCTTTACTACTCTGCGAAGTATGAGTCTGCTTTTCCCCCCTTTTGTAATAATAGTTTATCCGATTCGGATAAAAGTTGTCAAGAAAAAACCGCCTTGATACTCGATACCAGATACAGGTTATTCACAGGAATCGAGCATCAAGTATCCAGAATCAAGTTTCATCTTTGCCCGATGGGCTTTAGACCTTATAATATTGCAATATGGATTTATCTATCGTCATACCAGCTTTCAATGAAAGCAAAAAGATTGCCTTCGATATCAAAATGGCAGCGATGTTCCTTGAGGGAAATAATTTCAAAGGAGAAATAATAGTCGTCGATGACGGCAGCACTGATGGAACCGATAAAGCTGCCAAAAACGTCAAAGTGCCTGCATGTGTGACAATAAAAATAGTTCGTTATCAGCAGCATCGCGGCAAAGGCTACGCTGTTCGAGCGGGTATGAAAGAAACGGTCGGGGAATATGTGATGTTCGCCGACAGCGGCTGTTGCGTGCCTTATGGGAATGCCTTGCTGGGTCTGGAAATGCTTAAAAATGGCATTTGCGATATCGCGCACGGCTCAAGAAAATTAATAGAAAGTGACATCCAGCGTGAACAGCCCCTGCGTCGGCGAATCTCTTCAATGGTTTTTAAGTGGTTTATAAAGAGACTTCTGCAACTGCCCCCGGACTTGTCCGATACCCAGTGCGGCTTCAAAATATACAAAGGTGATGTAGCAAGACAGCTGTACGGTCGGTGTATCAGCGACGGTTTTATGTTTGATATTGAAATCATTCTGCGTGCCTGCAAACAAGGCTACAGAATAAAAGAATTTCCAGTTGAGTGGACCTGTGACCTTGACAGCCGATTGTCACTTACTCACACGCCATGGCCTGTAATTTCCGAGCTGCGTGCCATCAAACGGGCGATAGATGAAAAATAGTTCATTAAAGTCCAAAATGCAAAAGTCTGTTTCGACCTTTTAGCATGACCATAGCCAGCACTTGTGGATGATGCAAGCAAAACTTTTTTATCTGGTTTGTGCTCATAACCATAAATGCGGTTGATAGTGCGTCGGCTGTTGCGGCATCGGGGGCACAGGCCCATGCGGCAATTTTCCCTTCGACCGGTTTGGCCATCCGTGGGTCTATAATGTGTGGCCCCCTCTCCAAGCTTGAGCTGCTCAAAGCGAGATTATGTAAATGAAGAATGGATATTATCTTCTTGTGGTTGTTCGGCTTGCTGATAGTTACCGGCCAACCTTTTGTTTTAGGTGGTGTATCGAGGGCTAAAACTGAGCTGTAGCCGCCGTGAAGCAGTGCAGTGTCGATACTCCAATCACGTAAAAGCTCTGCCATTCGGTCAAGTGCGTAGCCTTTGCCGATGCCGCCGAGGTCGATTTGCACGTTACCGGATAAAAGCTCTACCGTGAAGCCGGCCTCATCCAATTTTATAAGAGGAATATCGCTGCATTCAGCTAAATTTTCGATTTTCGATTTTCGATTTTCGATTCTTTTTGTGTCGGCAGTAACATCAAAAGCACCATCGGTTTCAGCGCAGATTTTCATGCTTAACCTAATACATTCAAAAGCGTCAAGCCCAATTCGCAGCGGCTGATTAGCGGCAAGATTATTTATGCGGGATATGTCACTATTTTCTATGAATCTGCTAAGCTCGGCCTCAAGGCGTTCAAGCTCACTAAATGCGGCTCTTGCCGCCTGTTGGGCGTAACGGGCGTTTTCATGCTGGATGAAAATCTCGAAAGTGGTCGCCATAGCCTCGTGCGAAAAGCGGTGGATGCCGTGCATGAAGCTCCAGTCGCATTCAACTATGCTATATGGTTGTGTCATTTCTCACCAAAAGGCAAACGGTCCCACAGGTCTTTTGGCACATA
>CAZIED010000206.1:0-4397 GCA_964538525.1 uncultured Pirellulales bacterium
GCACGAATTAAACTTAAAAAACTCTACCCATCAATCGAGGCGTGACAAAGCACTATATGGTATTGCCATCTATCTACTGATTTTCACAACAGCGGACGTATTGGTGTGCAGTGCATACCATCTGAAGAGCAACAGGATATTGAAACAAAGAAATACGTTCATATAATGCAAATAGTCCTTTCGATTAATCAAAAGGACTACTAAAATGGTGTATTTCTCTATTATTTAATGACAAAGGACATGGATTAGAATTCGGGAGGCAGGAATGAGAAGGTAGAAAGTTTTGCGTTATTAGACCTGCCCACTCGTCTCGGCGGAGTACAGAGCCGTAACCGGACTGGTGGCATGGCTAATCATCGCCTTAATTCTATCTTCTGTCTTCTGTATTCGATACTTACCGCTCCCTTACCCATTCGACTACGTTCAGGGCAGGCTTTCGCGGCTCTTTCTTTATCTTCTATATTTTGTATTTTGTCATAATCCGTGGATCGGAAAGACCGTCGCTTTGATTAACTCTATTGTTCTTTCGACAGCGGGTAGTACCGTTTCACGTTGAGTTTGGCTCACGACAAGCCTTCTATCACGCAGGCCGCCTTGCCATTCGGTGCTGCCTAACATGACTCCGCCAACAGCGGGATTTTGACCCTGTTCCATATCTTCACCGCACAATACGCTCCAGGCTAAAGCCCAGGCTCTGACGGTGTTCTGGATGTTATATCCGCCGCCACCCGTTGCAAGTATTGGTTTATTGAACGAAAGAAGAGAGTTGATAATCTCGACATAGACATTGTTGGTCAAATATAGATTTGCAAGGGGGTCTCCGGCAAGGGCATCAGCTCCCAGCTCGAAGACTATACAATCAGGATTGAAAGCGGCAATCAACGGCGGCGTTATAGCATTGTATGCCATCATATAGGCTTCGTCGTAAGTGCCGACCGGCAGGGGGACATTCACGCAGAAGCCCTTGCCGGGTCCATCGCCGATTTCGTCTTCAAATCCGGTGCCGGGAAATAGCGTTCTTGGATTTTGATGAAACGATATGGTCATTACATCGCTACGGTCGTAGAAGGCATAAGCGACGCCGTCGCCGTGGTGAACGTCCACGTCGAGATACAAAACTTTCTTTTTTTTCTCAGCCAGAATTGTGCAGGCAAGAGCAACATCGTTGATATAGCAAAAACCGGCGGCTCGTTCCGGGCGGGCGTGATGAAATCCGCCGGACGGATTAAACGCCACATCAGCGTCTCCTGCTAATATCAGCTTTGCACCAGTTAGCGTTGCACCGCAGGCCAGCACCGCATATTCATACAGCCCTTCAAAGACGGGGCAATCGCCAGTTCCGATTCCCATATCGAGAGCTTCCAGGACAGGTATTCCTTTGGAGGCGGTTTTCAACGCGTGCAAATAGCGGGCTGTGTGGAATTTCTTCATGGTGATTCTGTCAGCCGGATGAGGCAATACTTCGGCTCGGCCGTCGCCTGAAAGAAGACCCATGGAGTTTAGAATCCTTCGCACTTTCGCTGCCCGGTCAACATTAAAAGGATGCTCCGGGGGATAATGATACTTCTCCAGCTCGTTAGAATAGATAAAAGCAGCTTTTCTCATATACTCGATACTCGTATATCGTATTTCGTTCGTCTTCTTTCTTCTGTCCTTCGTCCTCTATATTCATTAAGGATTTCCTGCGTCCGATACTTTGCGATGTGGCACTAAATCATAAGTAATGCTATAGACCTCTCCGTCAAACTCCGTATTTATTTTGTAGCCGGAGTTGTGAAAGATGGCCAGCATGGGTTTATTGCCCGGCAGCACCTTTGCATAGAAGCGTTTTACTCCGCGTTGCTTTGCTATCTGGGTTAGATAGTCCAGCAGGAATGTCCCCATGCCTTTTTGCTGCCATTCATCCTGCACAACGAAAGCGACCTCAGCGGCCTGTGTCTTTGGGTCAAGAAAATATTGGCCGACTGCTACAATCTCATCGCCGGATACGCCAGGCACAACGCCCACGATAGCCATATCATTTTTGTAGTCGATATTGGTCAGGTGCTGGATGTCACGATGTGGGAAGGCCTTTGTGCGTGTCATATAACGTGTTCGGACGGACTCTTCACTGAGCGAATACAGCATCTCCGAAAGTGCCGGCTCATCTGTCGGCTTGATGGGTCTGAAAAATATTTCAGTTCCATCCCGAAGGGTGCTGTAATGCTCCAGCTCCTGCGGATAATGCAGTTGGTCCAAGCCGAGCTCAATCTGGTCTTCGTAGATATAGTTTTGAGCTTTAGCGGCATGGGTAAGCTTTTGTCTGAATTTCGGATGGGCGATATTAATTAGGTCGAGGACTCTTTCGCGAATGCTTTTGCCATGCAGATATGCAATGCCATACTCGGTGACAACATAGTGGACGTCGCCACGGGTAGTGACTACACCTGCGCCTTCTGTCAGATGCGGGACAATTCTGCTGATAGCACCGTTTTTGGCGGTAGAGGGCATCGCAATAATAGCCTTGCCGCCTCTGCTTCGAGCGGCTCCGCGGATAAAATCGACCTGGCCGCCGATGCCGCTATAAAATTGATAGCCTAAAGAGTCGGCACAGACCTGGCCGGTTAAATCTATTTCAAGTCCGACGTTGATTCCAACCATTTTTTCGTGCTGGCTGATGATGTTGAGGTCGTTAACGTATTCGGTTGGATAAAACTCGAAGAACGGATTATTGTTAATGTAATCGTAAAGCCGGCGAGTGCCCATGCAGAAGCTGGCGACGATTTTGCCGCGGTTTAGGGTTTTTTTGGCGCAGGTTATTGCGCCACATTCGATAAGCTCGATTATCCAGTCGCTGAACATTTCGGTGTGGATGCCGAGGTCTTTTTTATCCTTGAGATACTCAGCTAAGACCTGAGGTATGCGGCCTATGCCGCATTCGATGGTGCTGCCGTCTTCGACGAGCCTTGCGAGGTTTTGGCCGATACGTTCAAGAATTTCACTGGATTCAGAAGGCTTAACCTCGATTATATCCTCATCGTAAGGGACAAGCATATCTATTCTGTTTACATGAATGAAGCTGTCGCCGAATGTTCGGGGCATTTTGTTATTGACCTGTGCGATGATATATCTGGCGTTGTCTGTTGCGGATTTGACGATGTCAACTGAGACGCCGAAGCTGCATAGGCCATTGGCATCGGGCGGCGTCACGCTAATTAAAGCTACATCAATGGGAATCCTGCCGCTCTCAAATTCAGAGGGTATCTCGGATAGAAATATCGGCGTGTAGTCGCCGATGCCTCTTCGTAATGCCCCGCGGACGTTGTCGGCGATGAAAAAGGTGTTCATCTTGAACTTTTCGCGGAACTTCTCATCAGCATACCGAGCTTCTCCCATTGTTAAAAGGTGAATGATGTGGGCGTCGTAAATGTGACTGGAGTGCTCGACCAAGGTGTTGACTAAGTGCTGCGGCTGGGCACATCCGGTGCCGATAAAGATGCTGTTTCCCGGCTTAATCAGTTTCATCGCCGCGGCAGCCGTTGCGATTTTATCTTTATATTTTTCTTTCCAGTTAAATTCCGACATATACCAACTTTCCTCAAAGAGCAGTACTGCCCAGTAGTTCAACCGATGGATGTCATTGCGAGCGAAGCGAAGCAATCCCTTCTATACGGGCTTTTAAGATTGCCACGGTCTGCAAAAGGCAGACCTCGCAATGACGACCTTACAAATCAAAGGATAATACTATACCTTATGTGTGAGAGATTCTCAAGTGCTTTAGGCTTGCGGAATACAAATAAATGCTCGTGCATTATCAGGTAAAATTTATCTTTTGCTGCCTTGGCTCGCCAGCGTTCGGTGGTCTTGCAGTGGTGCTGAACCTTGATAATATCTTCTTTTAGGGCGAAGCCTGCTTTTAGAAAACGCTGCATTACGTAAAAAGCCAACGGAACAAAGTGCTTTCCCTTGCGGGTATCGCCGATAAGTATCGCACAATATTTATCTGGCCTGAGCACTCTATATAATTCTTTTGCGATTTTCTCAATTTCGTCACAAAACTTCGGCAGGCTCGCAATGTTGGAGAGGTCGCCTTCGATTTTGCCGTCTGAGTATCGAATAATATTCATATACGGCGGATGAGTAAGTACAAGGTCGAAAGAATTATCTTTTAGAAACGATAAATCTCGCGCATCTCCGACTCTGACTTGCTGCTCACTTGGCGGATGATGTTTAAAGCGTAGTGCCACTTTTGTTAGTTCGATGGCTTGTGGATTTATATCCATTCCAAAAGCGTTTCTGGCCAAGAGTTTTGCTTCTATAAGGGTAGTGCCGGCTCCAACCATCGGGTCGAGGATGGTGTCGCCTTTTTCGCAGTACATCTCGATAATATTGCGTGCTATCTGCGGAGCGAAATTGCC
>CAZIED010000207.1:0-4376 GCA_964538525.1 uncultured Pirellulales bacterium
AGAAAACAATGTATCTTGTCATTTCGAGCGAGCCGAAGGCGAGTCGAGAAATCTGCTATTAGTAGATTTCTCCACTTCGCCCCCGTTTCTGTCTTCGACAGAAGACATGGGGGCTCCGGTCGAAATGACAATATTACATATAAAAATGCAAAATTTACTTTTTGAATTTTGATTTGTCATTTTACACTTTGTTTTTTAATTTTAATCCGTTTCCTCGAACATCCTCATTTGATAATGTTCCATAGCGAACTTGGTGACGGCAACATCAATCGGGATTCTGTATTTGCCCGTCCAGCAGGCGGTGCAGTAGTGGTCATCCGGCAGATTTGCACAGCTCAGCAGGCCTTCAATCGACATATAGCCGATACTATCGACCTCGAGGAATTCTTTGATCTGCTCAAGGTTGCGGTCATTGGCCAGCAGCTCTTGTTTGGTGGGAAAATCCACGCCGTAGTAACAAGGGAACCTTATCGGCGGACAACTGACACGCATGTGGATTTCTTTTGCACCGGCTTGTCTAACCGCTCGTATCTTGCCTCGGGTGGTAGTGCCCCGGACTATAGAATCGTCCACCACTATGACGCGTTTGTCCCTGACGACTTCTTCTACAACCGCCAGCTTGAGCTTGACCTCCAGCTCTCTTAATTTCTGGTCCGGCGAGATAAATGTTCTGCCAACATAGTGGCTGCGAATCATTCCCATATCGAAGGGAATTTTACTTTGCTCGGCATACCCTACCGCTGCCGATGTCCCCGAGTCCGGCACAGGAATTACCACGTCGGCATCAACTGGGTGCTCTTTGGCTAATCGCACACCAAGTTTTTTTCTGAACTCGTGCACGTTTTCATCAAATATGTGCGAGTTTTGTTTGGCGAAATAGATATGCTCGAAGATGCAATGAGCCGGCGTGACACTTCCGGGATTAACGAAGAATCTGCTGGATAGACCATGCTCGTTTAGCGTGACGATTTCGCCTGGTTCAACTTCCCGAATGAGCTTTGCCCCGACGGTATCGAAAGCGCAGCTTTCACTTGCGACAACATAATAGCCTTTTTCCGTTTGGCCGACGCATAAAGGTCTGATGCCGTAAGGATCGCGTGCCGCCTCTATGCGGTCTTCAAACAAAAACAGCAGACAATATGCCCCCTGCAGATGGTTTAAGACATGAGCAAGAGGGTCGGGCTTTGCCTGGTGGCTCGGCTTGGCTAACAAATGGATGATGACTTCGGTATCGCTGGTGGAGTTGAATATGCTGCCGTAGGCCTGGTATTCATCCCGCAGCAAAGATGCGTTTATAAGATTGCCGTTATGTGCTACAGCCACCTGACCGCGGGAGTATTCCGCCAGGAGCGGCTGACTATTTATGTTTGTGCTGCTGCCGGAGGTCGAGTACCTGACATGGCCGATGGCTATGGGATTGGAAAGTTTATCTAAAATTTTCGTGCCGCTTCGGAAGACCCGTCTTACGGTCCCCATGCCTTTGTAGCACTGAACGAACTGGCCGTCACTGGAGGCTATTCCTGCCGACTCCTGCCCTCGGTGTTGAAGGGCATGTAAGCCGAAATAGGTCTTTTGGACCGCATCGGGGTCGCCGAAAATGCCGAACAGACCACAGCTCTCTTCGTATCTTTTATCGCTCATCTGGTAATAAATACCATTTTCAGCGCCAATTGTTCACTTTGCACAAGAAAACAAATAGTTTAATAAATCGCTCACGTCATGTCAAACAATTGTTTTTCTTTGCAGGCATTTTTGGCCTATCGCCTTGTCCTCGAACTTTTCGCTCGGCCTCATAACGACCCAGTTATTCGGATAGGCTCTAAGAATTATTGAGCCTATAAGCAAACAGCACGCCCTTGTTTGTTGCCCATCCACAAAGCAATAAGTCACAGCCCCCAAAAAGCAGATAGCTAATATGTAGAGCAGATGGATGCCCGATGAGTGCAGACGAATCTTCTACTAAATACGAATCATTCATTTCATGGCTTCCAATAGGAAACCTATGCTGCGGGCAGAGGGCCAGCGGCAACGAGTCTCTTTCGCACAGAGTCAACAGTGAGGTTGAGACCCTCCAGCGTCCGCGCCCCTAATAGAGCGAGGTCGCCGTGCTCAGCGAAGACGACCTCATCAATCGTGAAGTTGTTGCTAATCCGTAGGATGGCAAAGCCCACACTACGCGTGACAACTTCACCGTTGGCCATGATGAAGCGAATATCCTTTTTCTCCCTCACGACCCCGATCTTCTCCAACGTCGCAGCAGGGACCCAAGTGTACTCACTACCCGTATCCACCAAAAGTTTCGGGATACGGATAGCTTTGGTCCTATCTATATGGTTCTCTATCTTGCAGTTTATATGGAATGTTTCCAAATTGTTATACTACCAAAAGGTGTTGTGCTTTTCAATCTCTTTTGATTAATCCATCATCTCGCCTCTATGCGATTCCTCGATAACACAGCTTATTGACTTTACACAAATAATTAAATAGGTTAGTAAATTGATTGTGTAAAGTCAAATATTTGTTTTCCCGCAGCGGCTGATTTAACCGGCCCGAAGTAGTTTATGAATGTATCCGGCAATATCGGTTTGGCGTTGTTACTTACGATACTTGCGGGTTTGTCAACCGGCATAGGTAGCACAATTGCCTACTTTATCAAAAAGCCCAAAATAGTTTATTTATCCTTCTCGTTGGGTTTGTCGGCGGGCGTGATGATTTATATCTCTTTTATGGAGTTTTTGCCGGCCGCTATTGGCGCTGTTGGCAAAATCTGGGGTTTGACTACCTTCTTTTTGGGCATAACCGCCATTGGTCTGATAGATTTGCTGATACCTGAGCCGGAAAATCCGCATCACTACGAGTGTCTCGATGCTCCTATAGCTCTTCAAGAAAGACAATGTCTTATGAAAACCGGCTTGCTCACTGCGTTAGCTATCGGCATCCATAATTTTCCTGAAGGTCTTGCAACGTTCGCCTCGGCGCTTAGCGATGTAAGGCTGGGTATATTCATCGCCATAGCAATTGCTATCCACAATATTCCGGAAGGAATAGTCGTATCGGTCCCGATTTATTATGCCACATTGAACAGGAATAAGGCATTTTTTTACTCGTTTTTATCTGGTATATCTGAGCCGGTCGGCGCTTTAATCGGTTATTTAATACTGCTTCCTTTTTTGACGCCGGCGGTTCTATCGGCGACGATGGCTTTTATCGCGGGAGTAATGGTCTATATATCGCTTGATGAGCTGCTGCCGATGGCTCATCGCTACGGCCACGGCCATTTGGCAATTATCGGAACGGTACTCGGAATGCTGATAATGGCCGTGAGCCTGCTGCTGCTTTGACCTTTTGCTTTTTGGCATTTCGAATAGCTGCGGGACTTTGAAAAGGTTGCCGTAATAAATTCCCTTGCCCTATAATATCGTTGTATCAGAAATAAAACGTTTAAATTCAGACAAGCATTGGATTTGCAGGCTGTAGTTGAGCAATTTTGCTTGATTCGGTCGCTTATTTCTGCTATAATGACGTTATTGAATGGGGAGGGCAAATGAGAAAGCAAATCATAAGTAAAATTATTAAGTCTGTTCCACTTGATGAAAGCACTGACCGGCAAATACCATCAGAACAGCTAAATACTAATCAATACTTCAGCAACGTTGTCACCTCAGCGAATATTCATACCTGTCACACCAATAAAGCGGTATCTTTCGCCAGGCATGTGAACATATCAAACATGGCTGTAGTCTGCGGTACAATAGGACGATTTCTCGATTGTTACGCCTGAGGAAACGATCTTTCTTTACAGAATCTACACGAGGCGTTCTACACGGTTATAAACATTTCTCCAGTATTGCGCCCATATACGGTCTTCCGGCTCAAGCAGCATCACGCTGCCGATGAGCTGTTTGAGCTTCTCGAATTCTTTCATATCCTGGGTGCATTGAGAGCACGATGCCAAAAAATTGTAGTGTTTTGTATGTGAAAAAAGGTAATGTTTCAATAGGTCGTTCGACTATTAAATGGATAAGTTTTATTTATTGTATTCTGATTTTTTGGTATAATGAAGGTACGTTTGTGATGCAGCGTTTCTGAACCCCACAGTAAACTGCGGGGCTAAACATTTTGTTTAGCCGTCACCGGTATTTATCCTTCGTAGTAGTACCACAACCACGAAGAAGGACGGCGACTGTATTATGAAGCTCACTTATGACCCAAGATATAATGTAGGTTACATCCGCTTTAAGGATAAACACGCAGAAGTTGAATCGATAAAACTAAGCGATGAGCTTATAGTGGATATTGCTCCGGATGGCACGGTTTATGGCATCGAGCTTTTGAACGCCAATGAGCAATTGCAAAAGGGCGATATGGGGGGACTT
>CAZIED010000208.1:0-4346 GCA_964538525.1 uncultured Pirellulales bacterium
CTCGCAGCTTCTTGCTCACGGCTGCGATGTGCTCTGGAGTGGTGCCGCAGCAGCCGCCGATGATATTCACGCCGGCTGAATGAATCTTTTCAGCAGCAATTGCAAAATCTTCCGGCGTCACCTTATAAACCGCCCTGCCATCAACCAACTCGGGTTTGCCGGCATTAGGCTCAGCGAAAATCGTGACTGGTGATTCGTGATTAGTGACTCGTTTTTCCTTTAATACATTTATTGCGCAGACAAATCTTTTTGCCAACTCTACGTATTCATCTAATTTCAATGTGCCACAGTTAAAGCCTACAGCATCAACACCCAGCGAAACGGCCTTTGAAACTGCCGATTCGACATCGACGCCCATCATGGTTTTAAAATCATCACCGATACTGTCAAAACTAAAGGAAACGAGCACAGGTAAATCGCTGACTGATTTAACTGCTTCGATTGCGATTTCAGCTTCATCAAGGGCGGTCATTGTTTCGATTATAAAGCCATCGACTCCACCATTCAAAAGCGCTTCTGCCTGCTGGGCGAAAGCATCCTTTAGCTCCTGCGACTTCAAATCCCCCAAAGGCTGGAGAAAATCGCCGCTCGGCCCAATATCACCCAAAACATACCCTTCGACTTCGCTCAGGGCAGGCCTATTCTCCCCTGCCGCCAGACGAGCAATACAAGCGCCAGCTTTATTTATCTCGATAGTTTTATCAGCAAGGCCGTGCCGTGCCAGAGCATATTTGTTAGCACCAAATGTATTGGTAAGAATTGCATCGCTGCCCGCTGATAGATACGCCCGGTGAATATTTAAAATTACATTCGGTGAGGTGATATTCAAATAGTCGTTACATGTGCCTGCTTCAATCCCACGGGCGATTAATTCGGTTCCCATCGCCCCATCCAATAGAAATATACCCTGTTTAATTCTTTCTCTCAGGCCAATCTTAGACATAATACCCCGATTTTTAATCCTGCCGTTGCTCAATCCACTTTCCATTAATGTTTACAAAAAAGTGTTTAAATCCCTTTTCTTCAGGCTGATTAAAAAGAAACTTTCGCTGCTTTACATTCAAGCCTACCGGTTTAACAGATGACAGATTTATAGTAACACTGGTTACATCTTTTGGACCTTCTCCATGTTTAATAATCCTTATTCTCCTAGGTGTAAAAAATTTCTCTGTAACATACCCATATTTATCAAGTTCTGCAGTAAGCTCACGCTCCCCGGACGTATAAAAATACTGAATCTTCCTCACAGAATAGTCACAATTATAGATATATATTTTCTTTATTATGCCGGTTTTGTCGTCGCTTCCGGTCAAGACATCGAAGGCATCTTCTTTCGACAACGACCAATTCCGCGAACCATCATTATCTACAGCTATAATACCGAAAGCCTCCAGCACAATTCTCGGATCGATGATAAGTCCATCAACATAATTTGACTGCGCCCAGCTACCCCGCCAGCAGCTATCAACTTCTTTTAATCTTATTGCCAGCCAGAATTCATTTTCATTTGAGCCGAGAATAATACCTCGCGGATTAAAAGCTACGTCACCTTGCATACAGATTTCAAACGGCGGATTCAGCCATAATTGCACCGGAAAGTTTTCTTTATGGCGATTTCCCTCGGCAAAATATTCCAAAAGGCACTGGCCGTTCGCCTTCAGCGGCACGGCATTCTGAAAATGCAATCTTAGCGCAGATAGAGCATCTGGAACAGTTTCTTTACCCGGACATACGCGCAGCGGTTTTTTAATTTGCCCAGCGCAACCGGCAAAAATCATCGCCGCTATGGTGAGATGAAAAAAATATGTTTTGTCACATTGCCGATAGCGCACTTTTACAGTTCCGTTTGTAATATCCGGCTCATCTGCGATGAAAGCTGCTCGATCTGGGCCTCATCAAGATGTGGATTTATAACCTCCACTACTTCCTTGTCGCCGGTTACTCTAAGACGCCAAATTTCCTTGTTGTCACTGGTTTGCGATGAGTCGTATTTCAGTCGCCTTTTACGCATTAAAATTAAAGCAAGCACAAAACGAAAATTTATTTTTTCCTGCTCGTTTTCCGCTGCCAGCCGTTCAAAAAAGGCCATCAGCATATCATCGTCAACGAATCTGGCCTTTTTCTGGCCGGGATGCGGCATCCTCGTTTTCCAGTAGCAAAAAACCTCCGGCTTCTGGCTCAGCCAGTAATCAGCGCAGAAATCCCTGCGCTGCAGTCCCTGCTCGGTTACCGCCAGAGCGCCGAAATATTCTTCGCCATACTCGATCTTTCTGCCCGTACCATAGCATTGCCCAAGCGGCTTGTCAATTTCCCACTCACTCATATTACCTCATTCATACGCTACTGAAACTTCAGCCATTTACTTATGTTTTGCGCCGTTTTTGGCCCTATACCTTTGACTTTTTGCAAATCGTTGCAGTCTCGAAATGTCTGCCCCCGACTTGACCGGGGGTCGCAATCTTTTTCGCGCACAGTTTCACGATACGCCACTATCGCCTCGGCACGTACAAGACCCAGGCCCGGCAATCTCGCCAGGCTCTCTACCGGCGCATCGTTTGGATTTACCGTCTGCTCAATCTCAACCTCACAGGACCTTCCGGATGCGACAAAAAACGAACCCGCGAAACAGATAGAAAGCAAAACGCAAAGGCATCCACCGATAACAAACGCAAATGACTGAATTCTGCTCTGACTTGTCTCTGTCATGTGATATTATTCAAAATTGTCATATTCTATCCGCATCAAGCACGATGAAAGATAGTAGCGTGAAGTTTTTTCAGGACCTGATATGATTGTTTAGGCTCAAACTGACTGGTCAGCAGACCGCTATTCGCGATGGCGCTATCCTTCATATCGGCCAGAGCGGAATATGTCACTGAATCGACATACGGTTTACTTAGCGCTATTTTATAGAACTGCTCAATCCATTCGGCCTGTCGCTGCTGGTCCCAATCCTGGTGCCATACGCCGGCAACTTTACCGCTGTATAAGCCATCACCGCTTTGACTGGGAACCTCCAAGCCGGTTATGAACAAGGGCTTGGCCACAGGACCAAAATAATCCAGAACAGCCGATATCTGCATCATATCTCTGACGTGCATACCCGCCTGGTTCTTGCCGAAGCGTACAGCCAAACCGAACGCATCGAAATTAATCCCGCTTTGAACAACCATATCCATATACACCAACGGCGGAATAGTATGAGGCATCGTGGCATAGTACTCGCCCCAGGGGTTGCTGATTTCTATTATCCTCAGCGCCCTGCCCCCGGCAGCTTTGACAGCCATATTGGCTGCACGGGTCATTTCTAAAACCTGCTCAAAGCTAAAACCAAAATGATTAAACAGATTCAGACTGCTCGAGACAATCCACCTATGAACAATACCTGAATATCGAGCTACAACCTTCGAGACAAACTGATACGCGGTGTCACGAATTTTCTCAAATCCTAATCCGCCTTCGAGCAGCCATCCCGGCAGAGCCTGTCTGGAAAAACGAAGCAATGGACCTGCTCCGATTATCAATTTCCTTTTGCCAAAGATATTCACACAGGCATCAATCGCTGAAAAATCAAAATTACCCCTCACGGATTCTATATGCGCCCAGTTGATGGGGATTGTCACAGAGCCGAATATTTCTATTACTCTTTTGACATATTCGATATTGCCGATTTGCGAAAGGTCAACTCTACAGCCGAGACAGCCTCTGCCGAAGCCGGGGCCTTTGCCTCTGGCATTAAAGAGCACCTCTGCCTGTCCCGTTGCCAGTGTTTCAGAAAGAACTATAGCTCTTTGAAGTGCTTTGTCGGCAAGCTGCGATGCCACCGGTGCATCAGAATTGTTTTGGATAGCCTGAATGAACAGATTACAAGCCTGTTTGGAAATATCCTCCAAACCCTCTAAACCGTCAAAGAAGGACCAGTCTTCCCGCTTGGTAACGACCTGCATAAGTTTGGCCCGCGCTATCTCAAGATTCAAATTATACGGTTTATCTTTTTCAGGAAGACAGGTCGTCGGCAGCAGCATCCGTCCTAAACCGTTAACGGGCCACAACAGAGCCAATCCAGCCGTTTCAAGGTTCGGCCTTTCACACTCAATAAGACCATTTTTGAACCTGATCTTTGCTCGGCGAATTCCGATGCCGTCGGTCCCAAAAATGTAAGCACCACAAATCCGAAATTTATCAACTATCTGGCCGTTTTGAAAAACCTCGAATCTCACTTTTGCCCTCAGAGATTGTCTTACCTGCACTTCACACGCTGACATATATTGTCTAATAGACAACATTGTAAATTATAACAAACGTATCTCCAAAAGCAATCCAAAAACGAAACCACAGAAGCGAAA
>CAZIED010000209.1:0-4326 GCA_964538525.1 uncultured Pirellulales bacterium
GCCCCTCACGGTCGATATCCTCGCCTATCGCTAACAGTATCTCCTTAACCGCATTTCTAATTCTTTCGGTATCTATCTTGTTATCTTTGCTATTCACTTTTTCAACCTTCCTCAAGGCTTTGTAATACAGTAGATATTCGCTTTTCCCTTCAGGAACAGCTCGTTGCCTGCAATTGCCGGTGAAGCATCGAATTTGTCATCAAGCTTATTGGTGGCCAAAACCTGAAATTCATTTGATTTCTTTATAACCTTCGTAATACCATCCCGGCCGACAAAATAAGCTCTATCAGCAACTCCGACCGGAGAGGCATAAATTTCTCCCATCCCCTCAAGAGGCTGCTCCACAAAGTATGCCTTGCCGGTAGTGGCCTGATAGCAAGAGATGACTGCCTTGTTTACTGAGCATACGTAAATCTTATCGCCAAATAGTAGTGGTGACGGCACATAAGGAGTACCCTTTTTTACATTCCAGCTAATGGCGTTTGAGTCGGATAAATCTCCCGTATGGCCAAGCTCAATCGCCTGCAAGGAGCTTCTTCTGTAACCACTAGTGCAAAATACCTTTCCAAAACCACTGACCGGCGTAGGAATTACATTCTCAGTTTGGCCGCTACATTGCCAGATAATGTCGCCGGTTTTAACATCATAACAGCGAATAAATTTTGTTGCACTGGTGACAACCTGCATCTTGCCGTTCACCTCCATAACAAGAGGCGTTGCCCAGGAAGTCTTCTCGTCACGAGTCTTTTGCCAGATAGTCTCACCTGTTTCCTTGTTGAGAGCATAAATAAAGGAGTCACCTTCATTGTCCATCACGACAATCAGAGCGACACCCGCCAGCGCGGGCGAGCTGCCTTCACCAAAACTCATGCGCATTTTCATCTTATTACCCAGGTCTCTGCTCCATTTGAGATTGCCGTCCATATCATAGCAATATACGCCACGTGAGCCGAAACCCGCCCAGATGTATTTTCCATCGGACACCGGCGAATAAGCAGCAAAGCTGCCATTTTGTGGATGGTGCCCCTCGTGCGGCACCTCTTGGCAGGCGGTTTTCTGCCAGAGAATATTGCCGGTTTTCCGGTCCATACAAATCATGTCAAACTTGTAAACGGCTGTTGGCGGCTTGCTCATCATGCCGCCTCTACCACTCCCTCGACTTTGCTCGGGACTGGTTTGTCCTGCGGGGGGCTGATCTTGCGGCTTATTGGCGTCGGTGGCTGGCTCGACCTTCTTATCGGTTTCGATCGCCGTCAGATAGAAAATCTTGTCGGCCCAGATAATCGGGGATGATAAGCTGTCACCAGGCACCTTGACTTTCCACTTGACGCTCTCCGTCTCGCTCCAGGTAATGGGGGGATTGCCGTTTCGAGCCGCACCTGTGGCATCAGGTCCTCTCCATGCCGGCCAGTTATCTCCACCCGAAGCCCCACGTGCATCAATTGAAACTGAAACCATCAACAAAACAACTACAACTGTCAAAACTGCCAATCTTTTCATTTGGTTCTCCTTTATGAGTTCGTTGTTTATCGATGAACAATGAACCATGAACTATGAACTATCGGCCAGATTCATAAGATAGGTAGTCAAAAGGCGCACGCCGAATCCGGTGGAGCCTTCTGCGGTAAACTCTGTCGATTTCTGGGAAACATCCACGCCGGCGATATCTAAGTGAGCCCATTTTGTTTCGCCGACAAACTGCCGCAGGAACGCTGCCGCTGTGCAGGCGCCGCCCCATTTACTTCCGATATTTTTAAGGTCGGCAAACTTGCTTTTCATCTCATCTGCATACTCATCGCCGCTGGGCATAGGCCAGACTTTCTCGCCGCTCTGTTCTGCAGCCGTTTGCATCTGTTGTATTAGTTTCTCATCGTTACCGAACAGCCCCGCCTTATGTCGGCCAAGGGCAACCATGCAGGCGCCGGTCAACGTCGCGATATCTATGATAACATCACACTTTTGCTTTACGGCAAAGGCAATCGCATCGCAGAGAATCATTCTGCCCTCGGCGTCGGTATTAAGCACTTCAACCGTTTTGCCGCTGAAAGTTGTAATAATGTCACCCGGCCGATAGCTCGAGCCGCTGGGCAGATTCTCCGCCGACGGAACCAGCCCAAAGACGATCAAAGGCAGCCGCAGTTCCGCAACAGCTTTGATTGCGGCAAGAACTGTTATTCCGCCGGTTTTATCCAGCTTCATCTCATCCATTCTGTCTGCCGGCTTAATACTCAATCCGCCGGAGTCAAATGTTATCGCTTTACCAATCAAAGCAACCATCGGCTTTTTGTTTGCCGACGAGCCAGCCGGTTTATATTTCAGGATGATAAATCTCGGCTTATTTTGCGAGCCGGAGCCTACTGCAAGCACGCCGCCCATACCCTTTTCCGCCATCTGTTTTTCATTGAAAACCGTACAGCTCAGGCTTTTGTAGCCGCCGGCCAGCTCCTTTGCGGCGGCAGCCAGTTCGGCCGGATGAATCACATTAGCCGGTCGATTGGCCAACGTGCGGGCGTAGCTATGAGCTTTACCGATAATAATTCCGCTGCGCACGCCCTTGTCTAACTTTTTTGTTGTGGCTGTATCAGAATCAATTATTTCAACTTTAAGCGTGCTTAATCGTCCATTTCCACCTTCGGTAACAAACTCATCATAACGATAACCGCCCAGATATGTCCCTTCAGCCATAGCTCTGCCCAGCTCTGTTGTGTCAAACCGTCCCTCAAATACCTTGTGAAGTGCCAAGGCCAGGGTTTTAGCTCCCATTTCCACCGCCTTTTTGGCCGCGTTAGCTGCTGCTTTGCGAACCGTATCAAGCTCAGCCTTTTTCTTCTCGCCGAGGCCAACCAGCAGCACTCTCTTTGCCTTGATCGCACTGGTTCCATAAACAATTGCACTGGTTCCTTCTTTGCCCTTGAAATCGCCCAATTTGAGCAATCTTTCAATTGCTCCGTTAAGTTTGCCATCGAGCCGGCGTGCAGCACCCTGCGGGCCTTTGTCATCGGAAAAATGTCCCACAGCAAGCAAATCGGTCTCGATTTTATCGGGATCAACAGTCCGCGTTCTTACATCGATTTTGATAATCTCTTTCATTTTTAGCGACCTTCTATTGAGTTTTGAGTTTTGAGTTTTTTTTTGCTCTATGCCGCAGATAGGCTTCGATAAATTCGTCGATTTCTCCATCCAGCACCGCCTGCGTGTTACCGGTTTGATAGTCAGTTCGATGGTCTTTCACCATCTGATAAGGCTGCAAAACGTAGCTTCGTATCTGGTTTCCCCAGGCAATCTCGCCTTTTTCACTATATAATTTTGCCGTTTCGGCGTCTCGTTTTTGCTGCTCTAACATGAAGAGCTTTGCCTTAAGCATTTTCATCGCTTCGGCTCTATTTTTGTGCTGGCTTCTTTCATTCTGACATTGCACCACAATGCCGGTCGGCTCGTGTCTTATCCGCACCGCAGAGCTGGTTTTATTTACGTGCTGTCCGCCGGCGCCGCCCGCCCGATAAAAATCTATATGCAGGTCTTCATCCTTTATTTCCACATCTAAACCATCGTCAAATTCCGGGACGCAATCCACCGCTGCGAAGCTCGTGTGCCGCCGTTTGTTTGCATCAAACGGGCTTATCCGCACGAGCCGATGGACTCCAACCTCACAAGATAGTCTCCCATACGCAAATGGACCGCTGACGCCAAGTGTCACCGACCTTACACCGGCCTCTTCACCGGGGGTGATTTCAAGCTCTTTGAATTTGAAGTTAGCCATCTGGAAATACCGCGTGTACATCCGAAGCAGCATATTTGCCCAGTCGCAGCTCTCGGTTCCGCCGGCCCCCGCGTGGATACTAAAAAAGCAATCCTTCATATCTTCCGGCCTGGACAATAATCCTGCCAGCTCGATTTGTTCGCATCTTTTGACTAACGTCACCAGGTCGTTTTCTACCTGTGACAGCTCATCGGGGTCTGACTCAACAGCCATCTCATACAGCTCCTGCAGGTCTTTAATTTCGCGCTGCAGCTCTTCTACCGGCTCGACGACCGATTTAAGCGCGCTGAGCTGCGAGACCACCAATTGAGCCGTCTCTGGATTATCCCAGAAGCCTGTTTTAGAAATTTTCTGTTCGAGCTTATGCAATTCGGATTTCTTGTTAGATAAGTCAAGACAATCCCGGATCTCCTCTACCCGTGACGATAGCTGTGATAACGCTGTTTTTAATTCCACTGCTTCCATAACACTAACTAACACTAACTAAACACTGACGAACACTGAATCCGCCCGCGGCGGAAAGGCGAAATATTTATACCAGATTACAGATTGAAATGCAATAAAGT
>CAZIED010000210.1:0-4301 GCA_964538525.1 uncultured Pirellulales bacterium
TTTCAAGGGCCGGCTGCTTTACAACCAATGAGATTACCAGCCACTTTCAAACTAACGTGGAGATTATAAAAAAGTTTCTGCCTGTTGAGTTTAATATAGACCAGCAGGGAAAATTATATAGAATTTCCTGTGTGCCAGCATGAAATCTTGAAGTGGAACTGCGGTAGATTTAGCCCCACTCGTCAGGGCGGAGCCTGCCGGAGCACGGCGTTTTACGTGGGATTTCATTAACTTTTGAGAGGTATCAGACTAATGAAGGACAATATTAGTTGTGTTGGCGAGATGGGTATAAAGAGGCCGCCTGCGGGTTTAGCTGTACTTGCATTGGTTGGGCCTTCTTTGGTCTGGGCTGCTGAATATATAGGCTCAGGCGAGGTCATCTTAGCTACACGCACAGGTGCTATTTTAGGGACGACTGTCCTTTGGGCGGTAGTTATTGTCGTGTTCCTGAAGTTCTGGATCGGTATGAGCGGGGCACGATATACAGTGTGTACCGGTGAGGGGATGATAGATATGTTTGAGAGGGTTCCGGGGCCGAAACACTGGGCGGTGTGGATTGTTTTGGTGATACAGTTTATCGCAGCGATGTTTTCGATAGGGGCTTTGGCCTCGTCTTCCGCTATTTTTGTACACAGCATATTACCCATCGGTCGCAGCCTTTGCGGCTGGATTGTTGCACTCTTTGCGGTGGCGGTGGTTTGGTCAGGAATGTTCGACATTTTAAAGATGGTTATGAGCATCTTAGTCTTAATTATTATTCTTGGAATTTTATATGTGGCTGGGCATGTCCTCCCGAGCTTTACAGAATTTTTGCAGAGCTTTTGTTTTAAGGTTCCGCCGGTAGCTTCCTGGGCTGTTTCTATAGAAGGTACCGACAATCCGTGGAAAGAGATACTGCCGCTATTTGGCTGGGCAGCAGGCGGCTTTGCCAGCCAGGTGTGGTACACGTACTGGGTAATCGGTGCCGGATATGGTGCTACGGCCGGCAGGGGTTATGGTAAGCCGGCTGATGCCACCTTTCTGCGTCAGATGAGCCGGGACACTGCCGAGAGGCTCAAGGGCTGGTGTCGAGTGCTGTATGTTGATTCAACTATAGCTATGGTTATAGGGATTGTTGTTATATCGGCATTTTTCATTGCAGGTGCAGGAGTTTTAGGGCCTAATCAATCAGCACCACAAGGGACAGACCTGGCTTTTAAGCTCTCGGAACTGTTCTCGCAAAGATGGGGTGCTTTAGGTGGCTTATTATTTATCCTGGCAGGCTCGGCTGCATTGGTCTCAACGCTAATCGGGCAATTAGCCGGCTGGCCAAGATTACTGGCGGATTCTTTCAGGATTTGTTTGCCGAGTGTTGCCGGCAGGTTCACATGGAAGAAACAGTTCAGGTTCTTTTTGATATTCTTTTTTTGTACCAATATGCTCATAGTATTTATGTTAGGTAAAGAGCCGGTGCGTTTGATTAAGTTTGCAGCGCTTATGGATGGAATACTTTTGACTTCGCTGCAGGCCCTATGGGTTACAATCGGTCTTTTTGTAGTAATGCCAAAGATATTTTCAAAGGAGGCGAGTGACATACTCAAGCCCCATTGGATATTCGCCGTAGGATTACTTGTTGCCTTTGTAGTGTTTACGTATTTCTGCATATTTCATGTGCCATTTAGTATCCTGGCTCTATTCAAGGGGAGCGGTTAATTGAAGGCGTTAGTTTATACAAAACCTTATTGCCTTGAATATACAGATTTTCCGAACCCGGCTGTGGTGGATAACGATGTTTTGGTTCGTGTCAAGGCCTGCGGAATCTGCGGCTCGGATGTTCAAGGTTTTACAGGCAAAACCGGCAGGCGAATTCCTCCTTTAATTATGGGACATGAAGCATCCGGAATTGTTGAAAGTTTTGGTAAAAATGTCAAAGGTTTTCAAAAGGGTGACAGAGTTTGCTTTGATTCAACTGTGTATTGCAATAAATGCGAGCCGTGCAAACAAGGTTTTTATAATCGCTGTGAGAGTCGTCAGGTGTTAGGTGTTTCTGTCCCCAGCTTTAAAAGGAATGGTGCGTTTGCTGAGTTTGTTACAGTGCCGTGGTGGATTATATCGAAAATTCCAGATGATTTGTCTTTTATTCATGCGGCATTGTTGGAACCGGTCTCAATAGCTGCGCACGCTGCCAATCGAGCATCCATATCGAGCGGTGACACCATTGTAGTAATTGGGGCCGGGACTATCGGGCTATTTATTATGCAGGCCGTAAGAATGAAGGGCGCTAAAAAAATTATCGTATCAGATATTAATGAATTTAGGCTTGATACAGCAAGAAATTTCGGGGCTACTACGATTGTTAATCCTGCTAAATCTCAGCTCAAAAAGATGGTCTCAATGCAGACGGAAAATAAGGGCGCAGATGTCACGTTTGAGGTTGTAGGTTTTGCGGATACTTTTCGAGAAGCTGTTTCAGTGACAAAGACGGGTGGTTGTGTCATTGCGGTCGGTAATCTGCAGAAGACGGCTGAGTTTGATTTGCAGGAGTTAGTATCGAGAGAGCTTACTTTCACAGGTTCTTATGCAAGCGCAGGCGAATTCCGTGATTGCATCGACTTGGTAGCATCGGGCAAGATTGATGTGCAGCCGTTAATTAGTGATTGTCTGCCATTAAGTCAGGGACAGCGTGCTTTTGAGAGGCTTCTTAAAGCCGAGGAAGTTCTATTGAAGATTGTGTTGGAGCCATAAAATTCTATATGTCACCCTGAGCGCAAGCGAAGGGTCTCTTCTTGTCTATAGTGAGGAGATTCTTCGCTTCGCTCAGAATGACAGATGGAGTAAAGATGCAGGATTTGTTCGACCTTACAGGCAAGGTGGCGATTGTGACGGGGACCAGCCGAGGTCTTGGCCAATATTTTGCCGGAGCGATTGCTAAAGCAGGCGCTGACTTAGTGATAACCAGCCGGAGCTTATCTCGGCTGACCGAATTCAGGCAAGAGATAGAGTCATTGGGCAGAAAGGCCTTGCCTGTGCAGATGGATGTGCTTTCACAGAGTGACATCGAGAATATGGTTCGCTCGTCAGTAGAAGAATATGGGAAGATTGATATTTTGGTCAATAATGCCGGCCTAAATATCAGGAAACCAAGCACCGAGTTTGACTGGGCTGATTGGGACACCGTGTTGAATACTAATCTGAAGGGGAGTTTTTTCTGTGCTCAAGCGGTTGGTAAAGAGATGATGAAACGAAATTATGGTAGAATAATAAATATCGGTTCTTGCACATGTGTTTTTGGAATGGAAGGTATAGCGCCTTATACAGCCAGCCGAGGTGGTATCTTAGCTATGACGAGGAGCTTATCTGCAGAGTGGGGCAAATTCGGGATTACGGTAAATGTCCTGGCGCCCGGCTGGTTCAAAACGGCACAAAATGCCGAGCTATACCAGAACAAAGAATGGGTGAAATATATCACCAGCCGCATACCGCTTAATCGCCCTGGTCAGCCGCATGACCTGGATGGAGCGGTTGTATTTCTGGCTTCAGATGCGTCGGAGTATGTCACCGGCCAGATCATCTTGGTCGATGGCGGATTCACTACCGGCACAACAAAGGCAATCCTTTGATAATTTACCACATATAAGAAGGCGTAGCAATAATCAATAATCAATTGTGGGCTTCCCACCAAAGGCGCGGATAGTCCTTGCCTTCGAGAATCCGCCAGATGTCTTCAGTGCCGTTGGCCGTCTCACCCACGAAGTCCTACCCGGCATTGGTGAAGGTACTCCGAGTCTTCATTTGGGCGGTCGTCTTGCCCGTGCCGGCTGCACTTGTCAAACGCCCATGGGACCACTGGCCAGCATGGATCCTACATGCACAGCTACCGGGCTTGGCTGCGGAGGGTAATCGTCGCATCCTTGAGCCCTTCGGACCCAGCGTTGACGATGATGGTCCCCGCTTGCTCCGGCTTGCCTCGCACGATCGCCAGGCACAGGCCGTTGAAGGCGCTGCGTTCTTGGGATTGGAAGGACTCGAAGCTCGTGGGGTCGCCGTTATCTGTGGCGACGATCTGACCCGGACCCTCGATGGAAAAGCGAATCCGGTTCTTGGACCGCGGCACGAGCACGCCGTCCTTGTCTGCAACCGTGATGGTGACAAAGGAAAGGTCCTGGCCGTCAGCCACAATCATGGTCCGATCCGCCTGCGCCAGGAGCTTGGCGGCTGGACCGGCGGTCTTCATCACATCCGTCGCCCACTCCTTGCCGTTCTTGTGGGCGATGACCTTCAACTCACCCGGCTCATACGTCACGTCATCCCAGCGGAGGCGG
>CAZIED010000211.1:0-2882 GCA_964538525.1 uncultured Pirellulales bacterium
GCGATATTTGAAGACATGACGGCTGCGGTGGGTTATACGCCGATGGTTCGAATCAATAAACTTGGAGCAGATGAGGCGAATATTTTAGCCAAGCTCGAGTTTTACAACCCTTGCGGTAGTGTAAAAGATAGGATTGCATTATCAATGATAGAGGCCGCAGAGGAAAAGGGGCTTATTAAAACGGATACTGTTATTATCGAGCCGACCAGCGGAAATACGGGTATAGGACTTGCCTTTGTTTGTGCCGCAAGGGGATATAAATTGATTCTGACTATGCCTGAGTCGATGAGCATAGAGAGGAGAAAGCTTCTTCGTTTATTCGGCGCCGAGCTTGTGCTGACACCGGCCGAGCGCGGCATGAGCGGAGCTGTAGAAAAAGCTGAGCATCTCGTGGCAGAAAATCCTCATGCCTTTATGCCCCAGCAATTTACAAATCCTGCGAATCCGCAGATTCACAGGGAAACAACGGCAAAAGAGATTTGGGAGGATGCAGACCATAAGGTAGATATTTTTGTCGCGGGCGTAGGAACTGGTGGAACAATCACGGGATGCGGCGAAGTGTTGAAAAAACACAATAGAAACCTTAAGGTGGTGGCGGTAGAGCCGAAGGATTCGCCCGTCCTTTCCGGCGGTAAGCCGGGCCCGCATAAAATCCAGGGCATCGGAGCCGGTTTCATTCCGCAGGTGTTGAATGTTGATATAATCGATGAAATTATCCAGGTCTCTAATGAGGATTCAATGGAGACAGCCCGCCTGTTGGCGTCTAAAGAGGGAATACTCGCTGGGATAAGCTCCGGCGCTGCGATGTGGGCGGCAATTCAAGTCTCCAAGAGAAATGAAAGCAAAGGTAAAGTAATTGTTGTGATTCTGCCCGATACCGGCGAAAGATATATATCTACAGATATGTTCCAGGGGGTCTCATAATGCGAAAGAAAAATTTAACAGAGGGGAAAATCAAGAATCTTGTCGGCGAAATCGTGCAGACGTATAAAGGCGATTCCGGCATAAATTTTATTGATGCCTCCAACCTGCCGGTGAGAAGCACGATTCTGGAGATTCTTGATTTGCTCTTTGAGGTGCTTTTTCCAGGCTATACCGGCAAAAGGATTGTTACGAAGTCAAATATTGAATTCATTATCGGTGATATACTCTGTCAGGTCTATGCGGGGTTGTCCGAGCAGATAGAACGAGCTTATAGATACCAGTGCAGGATAAAGAATTGCGGCGATTGTGACTGCGGAACAATGGCTGATAATGTCACTCAATATCTATTGGCCCAGCTGCCGACAGTCAAAGAGCTATTGAAAGGCGACGTCGGCGCAGCTTTCGATGGAGACCCGGCTGCGAAGTCTTATGAGGAGATTGTGATAAGCTACCCCTGCATTATAGCGATTGCGACATATCGCATTGCACACGAGTTATATCTAAAGCAGGTGCCGTTGATTCCGCGGATAATGACCGAATGCGCACACACAAGGACAGGCATTGACATTCATCCCGGAGCAAAGATAGGCAGGAGCTTCTTTATTGACCATGGCACCGGCGTGGTGATAGGCGAAACGACGATTATCGGCAATAATGTCAAGATTTATCAGGGAGCCACGCTGGGAGCTTTGAGTTTTCCCAGAGATAAGAGGGGAAGAATCATAAAAGGAGGCAAAAGACACCCTACGATTGAAGACAACGTGACAATTTATGCCGAGGCGACAATATTAGGCAATGTCACCATCGGCAAAGGTGCAGTTATCGGCGGTAATGTCTGGATAAAGGAGTCAGTTCCGCCGGGCGTCACCGTCTCGACGCCGCATCCTGATTTGGTTTATACCAAACACAAAAAGGCAAAAGGTAAAAGTAAAAAGTAAAAAAACAGGAAAGCTGACAGTTAATATACGATATACGACATACGAAATACGAGATGCGAATTTGGATAAGCGACTACTCGAAAAAATTAAACTGTTAAAGGATGAGCGTAAAGCGGTAATCCTGGCGCATAATTATCAGCCTGGCGAAATACAGGACCTGGCTGATTTTTGCGGCGACTCTTTGGAGCTGAGCAGAAAAGCTGCCCAGACTGATGCGGAGGTAATCGTATTTTGCGGCGTGCAGTTTATGGCGGAGACCGCTGCCATTCTTTCGCCCGAAAAGATGGTGCTCTTACCGGATAATTTCGCGGGCTGCCCAATGGCGGATATGATAAACGCAGAGCAATTGCGCCGGCTAAAGCAGCAAAATCCCGATGCGATAGTAGTTAGTTACGTGAATAGCTCCGCAGAGGTCAAGGCCGAGAGCGATTACTGCTGCACCAGCGCCAATGCCGTTGAAGTGGTGAATTCTTTGCCGGAAGACAGGCCGATTATCTTTGTGCCGGACAGGCATTTAGGGCGATTTGTTATTGAGAGAACCGGCAGAGAGCTAATTCTTTGGCCTGGCTATTGCCCAACTCATGTGGTCATAACCGAACAGGATATAAAAGATGCGAAATCAATATATCACGATGCGGTCGTGATGGCTCACCCGGAATGCACAGAGCCGGTAAAAGACATTGCAGACCAGGTACTCAGCACAGGCCAAATGCTCAAGTTTGTTGGAACGAGAACAGCCGAACAGTTTATTGTGGCAACCGAGGTGGGAATAATTCACGCTTTGAAAAAGCAAAATCCGCAGGCTGAATTTATTCCCGCAAGTGATAAAGCCGTGTGTCCCAATATGAAACGTATCACTTTAGACAAAATTGTCGGCTCGTTGGAAGATATGCAATATGAAGTCACGGTGCCCGAAGATATACGAATAAAAGCGAAAAGGGCGCTGGATAAAATGATAGAGGTTTTACCTGCAAAATAGTGGTCGTCATTGCGAGGTCTGCAAAGCAGACCGTGGCAATC
>CAZIED010000211.1:2982-4296 GCA_964538525.1 uncultured Pirellulales bacterium
TTGCTCGAAATGGCACAATCGTGTGTTTAATGAGGATGTAATGCAATGGCAGAGCAAGCTAAATATCATCTGGAGACGCTGGCGTTGCACGCCGGTCAAAAGGTGGACTCTGATACGTTCAGCCGGGCTGTGCCTATCTACCAGACCACCAGCTATTGTTTCAAAGATACCGACCACGCAGCGAGGCTCTTTGCGTTGCAGGAGTTTGGCAATATCTATACGCGCCTTATGAATCCTACGACAGATGTGTTAGAGAAACGGCTGGCGGCATTGGAAGGCGGTGTGGGCGGCCTGGCTTTAAGCTCAGGCCAATCGGCTATCTATGTGAGTATTTTTAATATCTGCGCGGCTGGAGGTCATATTGTCTCTTCCAGCTCGCTCTATGGCGGCACTATCACATTGTTTAGCCATACCTTCCGCAAGCTGGGTATCGAGGTGACTTTTGTTGACCCCAAAAGGCCGGAGAACTTCGCAAAAGCAATTAAGGATAATACCCGTCTGATTTATATTGAAACAATCGGCAATCCCAAGAACGATATTTTGCAATATGAAAAGATAGCTCGTCTCGCCCACAAAAACGGAATGCCGGTAATATGTGACAATACTGTTATGACGCCGATACTATTTCGGCCGATTGAATGCGGTATCGACATCGTCGTTCATAGCTGCACGAAGTTCATCGGTGGCCACGGCACAAGCATTGGCGGAGTAATCGTGGATTCCGGCAAATTCGATTGGGCTAACGGTCGCTATCCTGAACTGACCGAGCCGGACCCGAGCTATCATGGTATCAAGTACGTTGAGTCCTTTGGAGAATTGGCATATATTATAAAGGCTCGGACACAATTTTTGCGTGACATGGGTTCGTGTATGTCGCCGTTTAACGCGTTTTTGTTCTTGCAGGGGCTGGAGACGCTGCATCTGCGCATGCCGCGGCACAGCGAAAACGCGATGAAACTCGCCAAGTGGCTCGAAAAGCAAAAGACGGTAACATGGGTTAATTATCCGGGACTTCAGTCGCATCCTGATTATGCCCTTGCCAAAAAATACCTGCCTGACGGTCAGGGTGCAATACTCGGCTTCGGTATTAAAGGAGGTAAAAAGGCCGGAATAAAGTTTATAAATAGTGTTAGGCTTGCCAGCCACCTTGCTAATATTGGTGACAGTAAGACGTTGGTGATACATCCTGCCAGCACAACCCATCAGCAGCTAAGTGGAAAAGAGCAGCTTGCAGCCGGCGTGACGGAAGATTATATTCGTGTATCGGTAGGAACGGAGCATATTGATGATATAATAGCCGATTTCGAGAATGCG
>CAZIED010000212.1:0-4294 GCA_964538525.1 uncultured Pirellulales bacterium
GCTTTTGGAGAGAACAAAACCAAAGAACCGGTTATTGTCATTAATGCTTCTTTTGTTTTGACTTATAAAATTAACGATTTCCAAGGTCTTACTCAAAAAGGATTTGAGCAATTTGCTAATCTGAATGGTATTTACAACGCTTGGCCTTATTGGCGTGAATTCGTGCAAAATATTATTGCCAGGATGGGATTATCACCTCTTTCAATACCGGTTTTTAGAATTGTGCAGCCAGCAAAAAAGAAAAATCTCAAAGATAATGTATCTAAATTAATGTGATGACAAATATTGTTTCTGCCATGAGATAGACTTCGCATCGTTTTACCTAAGTAGTTCATACAGAAACAAGGGAATTTGCTTATATACAAGTAAATATGACGGCGAAAGATACTTCACCGAAAATAGCTAAATCATATAGAGAAATCGCTATGAAAAAGAAAGCTTTCACCCTAATCGAGCTGCTGGTAGTGATAGCCATAATTGCGATTCTGATGGCGATTCTCATGCCGGCACTTAACAGAGTAAGAGAGCAGGGCAAACGCGCTGCCTGTCTGAATAATCTGCGACAGTTAGTCCTTGCCTGGAATTTGTACGCCGACGACAACGACAATAAAATTGTATCCGGCAATACACACCAGGGCATTCAATACGCATGGGTATATTGGGAAGATTCCCTCTCGGAAAAAGATAAAATACAAGGAATCAAAAATGGCTATCTATATCAGTATTGCCCGGACCTAAAACTCTACAAGTGCCCGGCAGGTTTACGTGGAGAGGTCGTAACTTATGCTATTGTTGATAATATGAACGGCCATGACGCTATTGCCGGAGCTACTCCTGCTCCACTGAGAAACAGGATGCAAATTCGCAATGCCACCAGCCAGATTGTCTTTCTTGACGAAGGCCGGCTTACGCCCTCAAGCTGGACCGTCTATTACTACCAGGAACGGTGGTGGGACCAGATTACGGCCAGACACGGCGACGGTACAAATCTCGCCTTTGCCGATGGGCACAGCGAATACTGGAAGTGGGAGGACCCACGTACAGTAACAATCGGCAAGACAGATTATACCGCCGCCATACAATCACTGAGTCCCGACCTTCAAGATCCATATTGGAGCAGAGGCAATCAGGATTTACATCGGGTGCAAATGGGCGCATGGGGCGGTAAATTAGGTTATACGCCGGCCAATTAAAAACCAGCCTGCCCTTGCTTTATCGGCCTTCACAAAAAAATAAAAAATCTCTTGATTAAACCTGGAGGGGTTGGTTATAATACTGCGAATAATATTATCGAGAAATTTGCTGATTGCAGAGGTATCTGAATATGGCACATAAAAAAGGTCAAGGTTCTACCAAGAACGGCAGAGACAGCAATGCCCAATATAGAGGCGTAAAGCTGTTTGGCGGCCAGATTGTAAAAGCAGGCTCCATTATAGTTCGACAATGCGGCACAAAATTCCACCCCGGCTTCAATGTCGGTATGGGCAGGGATTTTACGTTGTTCGCCACTACAGATGGAACTATCCGTTTTCAGGGAAGAAAAGTACACATAGTCTAAAATAAAAGAATAAATCAATTAATAAAAAAGGATGGTAGATTGCCATCCTTTTTTTATAAACGTAAAACGAAATACGAGCGACGAACGACGAGCAACGAGATATGTTTATCGACGAAGCAATGATTTGGGTCAAGGCGGGAGATGGGGGCAACGGCTGTGTCGGCTTTCGGCGTGAAAAATTCATCCCGAAAGGCGGCCCCGATGGTGGCAACGGCGGCGACGGCGGCAGCGTCTATTTCCATGCCGTCGAAAACCTCGATACATTGCTGGATTTTGCCGGCAAACACCACTGGCACGCGCAAAACGGCAAACCCGGTTCGGGAAAAAACAAACACGGTGCGGATGGCCAAGACCTCATAATCAAGGTCCCGCCAGGGACATTAATCTACGACATCGATATAGGCCTGCTCTTAAAAGACCTCAACGAGGTCGGCTTAAAGGTGTGCGTCTGTCGGGGTGGAAGGGGCGGAAAAGGCAATAAAGCCTTTGCTACTTCTACTAATCAGACTCCCCGATACGCAGAACCCGGCAAGAAAGGCCAGGAGAGAAATATTCGGCTGGAATTGAAGCTCATCGCGGACGTGGGGCTTATTGGCATGCCCAACGCCGGTAAAAGCACGCTTATCTCCCGCTGCTCAGCGGCAAGGCCGAAAATCGCAGCGTATCCTTTCACCACAACCGAGCCTGTGCTCGGCATCGTCGAATTAAGTGACTTTCGCCGGTTTGTTATGGCTGACATTCCCGGCCTGATTGAGGGTGCTCATAAAGGAGCAGGACTGGGACACGAATTTTTAAGACACATTGAAAGGACAAAAATTTTAGTGCATATACTTGATGTAATGCCAATAGACGGTTCCGACCCTGCTGAAAATTACTTTCGGATACGCCGGGAACTGAAATTATATAGTAAGACCTTATCTGAAAAAAAAGAAGTGATCGTCGCCAACAAAATCGACCTCGACCCGGATGGCAAAGCAGTTAAAGACTTAGCAAAAAAGCTTCCGCAACCAGTCTATCCTATTTCGGCTGTTTCAGGCGCTGGCGTAAAAGAACTAAGTGAACTGCTCTGGCAAAAAGTAAAAGAAAAAAGTAAAACGGAATATAGGGTATAGGAATACGTTTCGCGGTTACGGAAGGTTTTCGAGGTCGGATAGGTCCTGGTGCCTGCCAGAGGCCTTTTTGTTGAGTTTCAGGTGATTCAAGCTAATCAGATTGACTTCCACGCCGTCCAGAACATCCACGACCCGACGAGTGTAACATTCACTGAAATTGACGCCGGAAATTGTCGTAGCGATTTCTATCCTGATAGGCGGCACACCGAGGCGGATGATTTGCCATTCTTTAAGGAATAATTCTTGCGATAATTCGGGAAGGTCGAAGCCAAACTCTTTCAAGACAGAAACAATCCTATTTGCGTTGGCAGAGTGTATAGCAATCCAGATATCCATATCGGCGGTGGCTCGCGGATAACCATAGTAGCCAACGGCATATCCACCGATTAGCAGATACTCAACACTATGAGCGTTGAGTAATTTCAAGAACTCTTTGAAGTCGGCTGGTAGATGGATCGTAGCCATAGATAATTTGCCGCATCAGTTCAACGGCTCGTAGCCGTTCGTAAGGGGTCTTGGAAAGCCAATATGATTTTTCATCTGATTGGTCGAAAAACGACGTTACAGTAAAGGCATTTCTTTGTATCTTTGGAAACCTGAGCCTGTCCATACCCTAACTATATCAGAAAAAGACCGCTGGGTAAACAAAACTTTACTTACTGTGAAAGGACGGCAATATATTCAGCGAAAGAACGAGACCTGGGGATAGGCTCCTTATCTTCGAGCAAGCCGTGTATGTGCATTTCTATAGCCTGGTACATATTTCGCGAGACCTGCTCACGGGTTTTGCCTGTAGCCGCACAACCAGGTAAATCAGGCGAATAAGCCGAATAGTTGCCGTTTGCTTTTTCGATAACAATCAAAAACCGATGCATATTTATTTACCTTTCTTTGGTTTTTGTAATTTAGCCTGTTTGAAAATGCTGTTTAAGGTACCCGGCGCTAAATCGTCATTGGGATGACCAGCAATCGTAACGCGACCAGATTTCACAGGGTGCTTATATTGGCGATGACTGCCTTTCGCTGCAACTATATACCAGCCGTCAACTTCTAACAATTTGATAACCTCGCGTATCTTCATTATTTGTCCACAACAATCGATCTGTACACTGTAAGACCAATTCGATGGCTTCTCTTAAATTCCTTTTAGTTTCTTCCAGCGTTGCACCTTGAGTGTTTGCCCCCGGCAGCTCCTCAACGTACCCAATATAACCGTTTTTTACCTTTTCGAACACCGCAGTAAGCTGAATTCGCATATTTTTGTCCTTTTCTTATCTTTTGCCCAAATCATAGATTTATAATACCTGTTTTCCATGCATTTGTCAAATTAACCTTGCTTAGAAGCAAAAATTGACAATTGCCAAACAATATGGTAAAAAGTACCAAAACGAACCACGAGAGACGAGTCACGAGTCACGAACAATGAACATAATCGCGATAGACATCGGTAATACGAATATTGCTATCGGGCTTTTTCTCGATGGCAAGGAGCAGTTTATTAAATCCATCCCCGGCAATAATCGGGCGGAATTAACGAGCTGCCTCGAATCGGCCTGGCAAAAAGTCCCTATAGCCAAAAGCTCAAAAGAAAAAAAACGCGATGGCGTCATCATCGTCAGCAGCG
>CAZIED010000213.1:0-4286 GCA_964538525.1 uncultured Pirellulales bacterium
CGTGCCATCGCCTTTGAAGACTATGTTTAGTTCAACATTGTTAGTGAGGCCGCCTTTTGTTAAATTTGAAGAACCCACGATTGATGTGAATCGGCCTGTTTTGCTTCTGAGAAGATACAATTTAGGGTGGAAAATGCGATTAGGCTCCTTGTTAGGTTCGCTGAAGCAAAAGAATCGTAAATTGGGGTATGTTTTCTGTAGAGAGTTCAACTTGAATAGGGAATCGGGGTCGGTAGTGCGGAAGTCAAGACCAACCAAGAACTCAACTTGAGCTTTATCTTGGAGAATGTTCTTTAAGTCTAATTCTATAAGACGCAGGCCTGAAAGCTTTAGAAAGGCAACGGAGAGCTTAAGTTCGGCAATATTCTCAAAGGAGTTGTGCAGAACATCAATTAGCTTAAGGTTTTGATTTTCGACGATTAGTGTTTCCATTAATCCATGCTTTAATTTTGGCAGTAATTTTTGTATATAAAGCCCTGTTTAGGTTTTACATGGTTTAAAAATGTTATGACCTTGGTAATATTTTCCCCAGAGCCGTTTAATTCTGGGACTATTGTTCTTAAACCTCTAAAACTGGGATAATAGTTGTTTTGGATATAGGTTCGGGCAAGGACATAAGAGAATTTAAGGAAATCATTCGCATAGACTGTGTAACCAAATTTCTTAAAGTGTTTTGCTACAACAGTTGTACCGGAAAACAGGTCACAAAAAACCGAACCATGATTTATGCCTGTTTGCGTAACAGCTTCGCTTATAAAATCAAGTAGTTTTGTCTTACCGCCATAATATCTCACGACAATCGCCTCGAAATACTTCCCGCATTGACAAAATCTGGGTATTCAACGAGACCAATTGTAGGTGCATCTTAGAATTGGTCAAGGTTAAATTGTAGTAAAATATAACTGATCCGTCCCTTCGACTGCGCTCAGGGCAGGGCCTGAGTGCAAGTCACAACCGTTGGATTCGACAAAAGATATTCGGCTGAGCTCAGTCGAATCCCTCACCATAAGTGCCGAATGAACAAGAGAGATTACTTCGCTCCGCTCGCAATGACAAAATCGTATTGCGAAACGAATCTATGTTCTTCGGCGGGGTTTGAGGAGAATGGCTAAGCCTACGCCAGTGATTAAGATTACAGCCGTAGCAGGCTCGATAATAGAAACAATAATTTCGACCCTATCTAATCTGCCGGTGTCGGCGTAATATGCATCATATATACGCAGCCGCCAAAGGCCGTAGGCATCTTCGCCATTAAAAGCCGACAATGAATCTCTTGGCTTATACCGGCCGGTGAATTGAGACTCAGCCTGCTCGATGGAGACATTGGCTTGGTCATCAAAGATGGTGTCATTATAATCGGCGCCCTTGAAAAATTCATCAGGGTTATATTTATTAAGGCACACAGTAGTCCCGCTGGGGCTTTCCAAGTAAATTTGCAGGTCGAACACATTACTGTGAGTTAAGCTGATACCGACATTAAGGTCAGAGATGATAAAATGGTCGGGTATGTCAATAACCGCATCGTTCATCCACCCCCTGCTGCTATTCGGCTCGGCAGGGATCTGCAGATTAAATTCACCACCATAAGTATAGACCGGGCTGCCAAGAGCAGCACAACAAAACTCTCTCAGAACAACAACTACTACAATCCATCGTAGTGTTCTGCGAGCATCCATTCTCTTCTCTTCGCTCGAGACAAGTTTCTGCCGTCTTGCAGCCTTATCCGTCCATACTGATTTATCCCCCAATTTCAATTCAGTGGTCGGGTTTCGGGGATCAAGGGTCAGCCCTTATCTATCCGGAACTACTGAACCCCGACTCCTGACACCTGAGCCCTCTTTTTATTTTACCTCTATAATAGAGTTATACTCACCAAATGGATTTATCTCTGTCATCTCGTTGTAAGGGTCCTGCTGCCATTGGCCGTCAACAACAAGGCGGTAGCGATATTTACCCTGCGGCAGCTTTATCTCCGTCTGCCAGACGCCGTTGTCTCCTACTTTGCGCATAGGATTCTTCGCCGGCTGCCAGTTGTTAAAATCGCCGGCAATCTGTACACTCTTGGCTCGCGGATACAGCGTAACAAAAACAAGGGCATCCTTTATCTGGCTGACACCATAATAATCCGACAGCTTTGAATCGGTATCGGCTGCACCTTGCTTTTCGGGCTTCTGCTCTGCCGTCGCGGCAGCTTTCCCGGCTTTGGCAGAGGGTTTAGCAACCTGCAGCAGCTCATCAGCGGTAGCACTAATAGATTCCAGCTGCTCAGATAAAGAGTTGACCATCTGCCGGCGCTGCTTCTTCGCTTCAGAGCCAATTACCTCTTCAGCCAACGAGTGAAAATCCCTCTGGCCCTTGCTGGCTGAATCGTACTCGTTGATAGGCTGGCCAAAACTTGATGCTTCCTTGATCTTGGTATTGAAATTAATGACTGTCCTGAACATCTTATCTGCAAAGTGAGCGCGTAGCTCCGAAAGAATCTCTCTGGCTATCTTGGTTCTTATATCATACATGCTTGCCAAGACCTTTACATCCACGTGCTGACTGCATCTTTTGCAGAGCATGCCCAGCGTCTCAAGCTGCTTGCTTAATCCATGCAGTGCAAAATAGCCGGTCTCGACCGGAACAATAACATCCGTTGCTGCTCTTAGAGCATTGAAAGTTAATAGCCCTACCGCCGGCGGGCAATCGACTATTGCATAATCATATTCACTGCCGACCTCTTGGATCGCTTCTTTTAAACAGTGCTCCCTTTCGGCGACGCCTGCCATTTGCTGCTCGAAAGCTGACAGGTCTATACTGGCGGGCGCCAGCTCCAGCCTGTCGCTGATTTGCCAGAGTATCTCGGTCAGCCTTATCGGCTCGTTTCTGCTCTTGCTTATCAACACATCATAAATGCTCTGCTCAATCTGCTCTTCCGGCACGGCAAGCCCCACTGCACAATGCGATTGCGGGTCCATATCCACCAGCAAGATTCTCTTGCCGATTTCCGCCAAGGCACTTGCCAGATTGATCGAAACGGTAGTCTTGCCACAGCCTCCCTTCTGATTAACAACTACTACAGTCCTCATGACTTCTCTCCAGCCTCGGGTTCCACCTTGCAATTTCGTAGTTCGCAATTTCGTATATCAACTATCGATGGTCGATATACGATAAACGACATACGATATACGATGTTGTTCGTTGATTATCGATGAACTATGAACCATGAACAAATTACCAATAACCAATTACTAATTCTGTACCGATAAAAAACGTGCGCTCACTATAAGTAATCGGCAAATAATTCCCAAAAACTTTATCTTTTTATGGGACGGGCCGATAAAAATTTGAATACCAATCCCGTTAGAGACGCTAAATCTAATTATTTGCATCTCTAACGGGACTAATATGGCACATCCACCTTTAGCGGATAACCAAGCTCTGACATGATAAAACATAAAAACCAAAAATTTCAACTATAAAAAAACGGTTCCCGCCAATAATATGTACAACACGGGAACCGTTAAGTCATTAAGCAACCAAATTCAATAGTCAATCAGCTAACCTTTGACCTTGACCTTAACAGCTTTGGTCTTCTCGGCCTTTGGCAGTGTTATTGACAGGACACCATCCTTGCAAACAGCATCAATGCTATCCTCATCCACATCTGTTGGCAATGCTATTTCTCGCCGGAAACTGCCATAAGTGCTTTCCATAAGGTAGTAGCCCTTCTCCTTCTCCTCCCTGGACTCTTTTTTCTCGCCGCTTATGGTCAGTGTATTGCCATAGACGGAGATGTCGATGTCTTCCGCCTTGCAGCCCGGCACCTCAGCCCTTACCACAACAGCATCATCTTTGTCGGCGACATCTATTATCGGCCAGGCCTTATATCCAGCAAATGGCCTGCCAAGCCCTCTGAAAAAGCTGTCAAACAAATCATCCATCTCATCGTGAAGCCTTGCCAGCTCATTTTTTGGCCTTCTTTGAAAAGGTATCAGCGCCATAGTAATCACCTCCTTTTTAACTTATTACATCTTTTTCTTCATCATTTTTTACTCTTTAAGTCTATCCAATTAAATTGCAAAATCCGTGCCAAACACCTAATCTGCATTAGCCACGTAAAAACACGGATTTTATCGCCCTTTATGTACAACAAGTGCTTAAAAGGCCTGTCAATTTGGCGTTTTTTTTAGGGGTGCATGTCGAGTTTGCAGGTAAGGTGGACACCATCGTATTCCCTATTATCTCAATCGATACTTGTCTTGAGCAGAGTCGAAAGAATGGCTGGTCGCCTTTTGTCACCT
>CAZIED010000214.1:0-4258 GCA_964538525.1 uncultured Pirellulales bacterium
TGACTGAGTCATCTGATGAGAGGCCGAGCTGTTTATATAGGTTTCTCCGGCTGGCTTTATCTCCTTCTATTGTCGCTCTGGCGTACTCGGCTACTTCGAGCGGAAAGAACGATAATGCCCACTAAATTTGAGGCTTGTCCCCGTGAAAACATGGATTGGAAATTTTGTATATTTCGGTATGATTTGATGGGAACATTTGATAGAATTGAATTGCGGCAGCAGCCCCCGCAGCTTTCTGCGAAAGCAGAAGCAGGGGGCAATTTACCGTTGTATTGAACAAATAAAGAGCGCATGGAGAAATGGTAATGTTATGAGCATTACGTTTTTAAAGGTAAAGGTAGTAAATCCTGAACAGCCCAAGAAATCCGAAGAATGTGAGTTTCTTGTGGATTCGGGGGCAGTGTATTCAGTGGTACCCCGGAGTATCTTAAAAAAGCTGGGTATCAAGCCAATCTCTTCCGAAGAGTTTATTTTGGCCAACGGCGAGGTCATCAAGAAACCCATTGGCAACGCATATTTTGGATATAAAGATAAAATCCGAGCAGCGCCGGTTATATTTGGAGATAAAGGAGTATTTTTGTTAGGTGCTACAACAATAGAGGCATTGGGGATGATTCTTGATCCTATTAGAAGAGAGCTTAAGCCTCTTCCTATGGTACTTATGTAAATTTAACCCTTACCGCCGTTGGCTACTCAAGCTTGGAGCGCTCAGGGACTATTTCACCGAATCGTCCTGTGGCAGGCCGAGCTGTTTGTATAGGTTTCGCCGGCCAGTTTTATCTTTATCGAGTGTCGCTCTTGCGTATTCAGCTACCTCTTTTGCGCTCGCTCGCGGGACAACGACAACGCCGTCGCCGTCGGCGACAATGATGTCGCCAGGCTCAACTAAAACTCCGCCGCAGACGATAGGACGATTAACAGATTCAATTTCATTTCGGCCTGGCCGAATACCTCTGCCGACCTTTCTGAAGTACAGCGGAACCTTTTCAGTGGCAATCTCATCTGTGTCACGTGCCGTCGCATTTGTGATAACTCCGACACAGCCGCGTGACTTCCAGCCCATGATATTGTTTGAACCAATAGACCCAACATCAGCGTCAGGAGCGTCGTCAATTACAATGGCTGTACCTTTGCGAATAAGCGGAACGAAAGGCTCGCTTGAAATTGTGTTATACCACTGGCTGACCCAGTTGTCGAAAGACTTGGTTTCCGTGTGGGGTGCCGGCGGTTTATTTGTGGGTACGTATCGGGCTGTGACAGCGATACCGATGAAACGGTGTGTAAAATGCTCGGTATCTTTCCATGCGGGATGGATTTCCGGTGACATCAGGCCGATATTAGGCAGGCCCGCCTTATCCATTCCATCGGTGACATCGGCGACACGCAGTCCTTCAAAAAGCTTGAGGATTTCCTGGTCATCCTGATCGCTATAAACCTTAGTCGCAATAAAATTCTTGCCTTTTCTTAATTCCTCAGTATCGGGTTTGGCTGGTTCCTGGGCTACGAGCGATATCGTAAGCACCAAAAGCAAAGTAAAAAGTGAAAAGTAAAAAGGGAGATTTTGTCCTTTTACCTTTTGCCTTTTTCCTATTGTTGTTTTTGTAGTTTTCATTTCGCGTTCTCCTTTATTTTTGAAAGTTGGTCATTTTGCACTCGGCACAAACTCGATGAGGTGATAATATAGTTTTTGTTGTTTATGCTCAAGATAAAAAAGATAGAGGAAATTTGATGATTAAGATCGAAGACATATTTATTTCTGAGGATGAGCTTGTTTTTAAGACTTCTCGCAGTAGCGGGCCAGGAGGACAAAATGTCAACAAGGTCAGCACACGCGTAACACTTCTATTCGATGTAGCGAGCTGCGAAAGTTTTAGCCAAGAGCAGAAACAACGAATTCTCAAAGGTCTCGCATCGAAAGCGGACAAAACCGGCACAATAAGGGTTGTTTCACAAAAGTTTAGAACACAGAGTGCAAATCGAAAGGCAGCGGTGGAGCGACTACGTCAACTTTTGTTGGCGGGACTTAAAAGAGCACCTGTACGAATAAAAACTGAGAAGCCGTCTTCCGCAAAGCAGAGGCGGTTAGAGAAAAAAAGACAGCGAAGTCTCTTAAAGCAGCAGAGAGCAAGGCAAAGTTCAATCAAAGATTCGATGTATTAGAGCAGGGAATCTATAATGGCGGTTCAGTTCATTCTCGGAAGAAGCGGCACAGGCAAGACAAGCTATTGCATAAGAGCAATCGTCGATTCGCTGCTGGAGCCGGATGAAAACCAGCCCTTACTTTTTCTGGTTCCGGAGCAGGCAACGTATCAGGCTGAGCGTGCCATCCTGGCTGATAGAAGGATAGCCGGCTACCACAGATTAAATGTGCTTTCATTTGACCGTTTGCAGTTTTTGCTGTTGGGCAGGAACACTGCCAGACCAGCACTATCTCGCATTGGCCAGCAGATGATAATTCAGAGGATTTTGCGAGACCACGCAGACCATCTAAAGCTTTTTCACTCATCGGCAGATCGGCCCGGATTGGGCCGGCAGATAGCACAGACTATTATAGAGATGCATCAGTATGCAAAAACTCCGGAGGATGTCGATCGGTTGCTCGTCGAGATGGGCGAAGATGAGCGTAATAATTTGACTGTTTTAAAATTTGCCGATATAGGCTTGATTCTGAGGGAGTATTTGAAGTTCCTTGAAGGCAGGTTCATTGACCCTGACATTCAGCTTACACGCGCCCGCAAAGCGGCAGCAACGGCAAAAATTGCCAAAGGAGCAAAATTGTGGGTGGATGGCTTTGCTGGTTTTACCGCCGGTGAGCTTGCGATACTCACTGAGCTAATCAAGGTTGCAGCAGAGGTACAAATTGCCCTTTGTTTGGATCCCTTATATACGAATTTGACGAATCCAGAGGTTGGGAAAATAGACCATGATGGTTTATTTAATCCCACAGAACGCACTTACATTGAGCTTGTTGAGATCATTAGGAAATATAAGCTTCCGTTGGCCGAACCAATAACGCTCAACAAGGCAATCAGATTTTCAGCTTGTCCCCAGCTTCTTCATATTGAGCGCAGCATATTTCAATCACGGGCAGCTAAATTGAAAACCGCGGATAATATTCACATCGTATCGGCACCCAATGTGCGGGCGGAAGTCCGGTTTGTTGCCAGGCAGATTCTTCAGCTTGTCAAGGAAAGAGACTACCGATATCGTGACATTGGAGTTATTGCCTCGGATATCGACCGCTATGAGCATTATATAAGAGCGTATTTTGAAGATTATTGTGTGCCGTTTTTTATTGATAAGAGAAAGCAGCTAAGTCAGCATGCAGCTATCCAGCTTATTTGCTCGGCTCTTGCGGTAGTAGCCGGCGATTTTTCCAGCAGAGATATTTTCGCTTATCTTAAAACGGACCTGGTGCCGATTGAGCGTTACGACGTTGATTTGCTGGAGAGATATTGTATCGCATTTGGCATACAGGGCAGTGACTGGCAAAGCAGCAGACAGTGGTGCTTTGCGGCGGAGGATGATGGAGCGTTTGACCAGCAGCGTATAAACCGGATTCGACAAAAAGTTGTTGAGCCTTTACTTGTGCTGCGGGACAGGCTTCGTCCGCAGGATAGTACCACAAAGATTATAGGTGTCGAGGAGCTCACAAGGGCTATTTTCGATTTTTTAGACAGCCTGCAAATTCGTGAAACGCTCGGAGCCTGGATTGAAGAAGCCGTCGAGCGAAAAGATTATACGGCGGTAGATGAGCATCGGCAATTTTATGACAAGCTCTTAAATATATTTGATGAGCTTTGCGAGGTCTTTGCCGGCCAGAAGATGACACTTGCGGATTATCTTGCAATTCTCAATTCCGCCTTTTCACAGATGATGCTGGCTTTTATTCCGCCGACCTTGGACCAGGTGCTTGTCGGCTCTATTGAGCGCAGCCGTCATCCCGATTTGAAAGCTGTTTTTCTAATAGGTGCCACGCAAAGACAATTTCCGGTTCCGGTTGGTTTCGACAGCATCTTGACCGAAGACGACCGCAACGCCGCCGAATCGGCAGACTTTTCATTGGCGGCAACGGCCAGTCAAAAGCTCGCCCAGCGCCAGTATTTGGCATACATAGCATTTACTCGCCCTTGCCAATTTCTGTGTGTTACATATCCGGTGGTTGATGACAAAGGAAATGCTGTGCCTCGCTCACAATTTATCGACGATATCGAGTCGTTGTTTGAAAATCTCAACGAGGAATCAGTTGCAGGTGAGC
>CAZIED010000215.1:0-4194 GCA_964538525.1 uncultured Pirellulales bacterium
TAACCGCCGGCATCGGCCTGGGGGCATCCCGCATGAGCGGCTCGGATAAGCAGACCTATTACAAGATCGGCACAAGCCCGGATATTCCTGATTGCGCCGAAGAGTTCGCAAAGAGTTTAACCGCCGCCGGCTGCTGTCACGGTGAGCTCGCTCTTGCCGAAGCGATTGGCTCGCTTCGAGAGTTTTATCACCTTGTCCAAGTTGGCGTTCCATTTCCAACCAGCTCTATGGGAAGCTTTATCGGCTATAAAACCGACCACGACCCAGCTGAGAGAGCTACGTCTGCCGGCCCCAAGACAAGCAAGTTTATGAGCGAGTGTCTGCAAAGACAACTGGAGCGTTATGGCGTGCCAATTTACGACAACCAGGAAGTAGCACATCTTCTCACAATCGGAAATGGAGAATCGAAAAGAATCGCAGGTGTTGTGTCTATAGATAAAAAAAGTGTCGGCAAATCAAGTTACACTGTAAATGTATTCCTGGGGACAAATATAGTTCTGGCTGCCGGTGGGCCCGGAGAGCTTTACAAAACCAGCGTGTATCCGAGGGAGCAGGTCGGTATTCACGGCCTTGCATTTAAGGCAGGCTTACCGGCTGAAAATCTGACAGAGTCGCAATTCGGCCTTGCGAGCACGAAATTCCGCTGGAACGTATCCGGCACATATATGCAAGCCATACCTCGAATCTTCAGCGCAGACGCTAAAGGGAAAGATGAAAAGGAATTTCTGGCTGACTTCTTCCCGTCGATGAGCAAGATGGCTACCGACATTTTCCTGAAAGGTTATCAGTGGCCTTTCGATCCGCAACGGATTGAAAACCTCAAATCATCGCTGGTTGATATTCTTGTCTTTAATGAGACACAAAAAGGCCGACGTGTCTTCATGGACTTCCGCCGGAATCCTGTCGGCAGCAGCTCAATGAAGGAATTTGACATAAACGACCTTGAGCCGGAGGCTTATGAGTATCTTAAAAAGGCTGATGCGTTCCAGAAAACGCCTATCGAGAGACTGGCGCACATGAACACTCCGGCTATCGAGATTTACAAAGAGAACGGCATTGATCTGTATTCCGAGCCGCTTGAGATTGCTGTCTGCGCACAGCACAATAACGGCGGTTTTTCGATAGATAAATGGTGGCAGTCCGCCATACCTGGAACATTCATAATCGGCGAGATGGCCGGTACTCACGGCGTCAAAAGGCCGGGCGGTTCCGCCCTTAATGCAGGCCAGACAGGCGGCCTGCGTGCCGCTGAATATATCGTTAAGACTAGCGGTTGTGAGCTGCCGGATTATGCCGGCGAAAAGAAAAAAATCGATGAGCAAGTGACTGAACTCGTATCTCGTATGGATTCGACAAGCTCACCACAAGCCTCGTATTTCGTATCTCGAAAGAAGCTTCACACTTCACGCTTCATGAATCCCGAAGAAATAATCGACCAGATTCAAAGCCGAATGACGAACTCAGCGGGACATATAAGAGCGATTAATGACGCTCAAAAGGCTCTAAAAGAAGCCCTTGAGCTTTATAAAGATATAAAACAGAAGGGCTTTGCTTTGTCCATTCTCCGTAGCAGGCCCGCCGGAGGCGGGGCTACTGCGAAGGATGAAAAGGATAAAAAAAGTATCATCAAGGCAATCCAGGCGGAGCATCTTGCCTTGTCAAGTGTCGCATATCTGAAGGCTGTTGTAGAGTTACTCAGCCGAGGCAGCGGCTCACGTGGCTCGCATCTGGTCCTTGCCGAGGATGGGGTCCAGATACATCCTGACATCATCAATAAGGAAACGGGAAAGCCCCTAAGGTTTAAACCAGAGAATGAGTCTTTAAGGGATTCCATATTACAGATTGAATACGATGAAGATTCGCCTGATTTGTTCCGCTGCCGGGAAATAAAGCCGAGAAAAGCACCGACCGAGCGGAAGTCATTCGAGCCGGCCTGGCAGGATTACAGAGAAGGGAAAATTTACTCGTGATGTGTCGTGCGTGGTGCGTATTGCGTAATCATCGATTATCTGAACGCACAACGCAATACGCATGACGATATACGAGGGACGAATTATGATTATTCAAGCGGTCAAATGGATTGGCGGTGTTGACGGCTTTTTAGACCTTATCGACCAGAGACGCCTGCCTGCCGAGCTTGTCCGATTGCAGTGCCGGCATATTGAGCAGCTCTTTGAAGCGATAAAGACACTTGCTGTTCGCGGTGCACCGGCTATAGGCGTATCGGCAGCATACGGACCTGTTTTGGCTTTACAGCAATCCCCGGCTGGAAGCACCTTGCAGCAGGGTCGTGACGCCTTGGTAAAAGCGTGTGAGTATTTAGCATCGGCTCGTCCGACTGCCGTAAATTTGTTCTGGGCGATAAGTAGGATTCGCCGATGTGCCGATAAATTTGTAACTGCTCGCGCAACTGTGCAGCAATTGCGCGAAGTTGTCCTGAAAGAAGCCAATGCTATCTATCAGGAAGATGTGGATATGTGTCTTCGCATAGGACAAGCAGGCGTTAGATTCATCAAAGATGGCTTCGGTATTTTAACGCATTGCAACGCCGGCGCACTGGCAGCCGCAGGACAGGGAACAGCTTTATCTATTGTTTACGAGGCGCATAAAAGGCGTAAAAAATTCAAAGTTTACGTTGACGAAACTCGACCTCTGCTGCAGGGTGCGCGATTAACGACATGGGAGCTAAAACAAGCCGGTATCGAGACGGTGCTTATTTGTGACAATATGGCAGGCTGGCTGATGAAGCAGGGAAAAATTAATATAGTTTTTACCGGCGCCGACCGAATCGCAGCAAATGGCGACGCGGCAAATAAAATCGGCACATACAGCTTGAGCATCCTTGCTCGGCAGCACGGCATACCGTTTTATATCGCGGCACCATCAAGCACTTTCGATTTCCAAATAAATAGCGGCGACCAGATTCCCATTGAGCAAAGAGCAGCCGACGAGGTGACACGTCCATGGGGGGCAGATGTGCAAATTGCCCCGGATGGTGTCACTATTTATAATCCAGCCTTTGACGTGGTAGAGGCAAAATATATTACTGCCATCATTACCGACAAAGGCGTGATAGAAAATCCTAATACTGAAAGTATCCGCTTTTGGCGGGCCAAGTCATAGCTAGACATGAAAAGTAAAAATGCTGTTACAAGGATGATTATTCCGGTGGTTCGGAGCTCGTTGTTCAGTGTTCATTGTTCGGGGTTTTGCGTTTCTGAACTCCGAACTCCCAACTCTGAACTATGAAAATTAGTGTCTCGTGTATTTGTCAAATACGTTAATCACAGGCAGGGCATTACCATCATCATCAAACATGCCTCTGCTTCGTAGCCCTCCCATGACAGCCGGCTCCCACCAAAAGACGCCCTTACCTCTGTTGTTGGGTGTATTCAGAACCATTCGATTCACCTCGTCCAGGAACTGACTCTGTCCTTCGGGAGTCTCAGGAAATGGCGCGAGCTTGCCTTTATACTCAGCGGGTCTCCAGTTGTATGCTGCTTCCGCTATGATGATGTCCTTCTGGTACTCGTTGGCCATGAAAACAAGATTCTCACGCAGGTCGAGCAGGCTGCCGTGCCACCACGGGTAATAGGATTGGCCAATGATATCATAGCCGATGCCATACGAGTTCCACTTGTCAAAGAAAGCTTTTGTTCCTTTTTTGTCACCGCCTCGGTCGATGTGTATCATAATCAGGGGACGTTGGGCGACGCCGCAGCCAGCATCGACGCCCTGAATACCGGCCTTTACCAGCTCCGCGAAGTTGTCCCAATTATTCGGCAGCTTGCCGTCCGGCCAAAGCATGCCGTTGATGACTTCGTTGCCGGGCTGAACCATGTCCGGCAGGGCATTGGCATCACGAAAGGCAATGATGGTGTCCCGTGTGTATTCGAATACCGCTTGTACCAGCTGCTCATGCGACTTGCCCTGCCAGGCCTTGGGAATGTATTGTTTGCCCGGGTCGGCCCACGTGTCGGAGTAGTGGTAGTTCAGCAAAAACTTAAAATCCAGCTTTTTGGCTTCCTGGGCAAGGGCGATTGAATATTGGAGATTGTTCGGCAAGCTCGTGGGGGTATGGAACAATCGCAGGCGGATCCAGTTGTATCCGTGGTCTTTGAAGATTTGCAGGCCCGGCTTTGCCTCGTTACTATCCTTGAATACCGTGCCGCGGTCTTCAGCCTGCTTGAGGAA
>CAZIED010000216.1:0-4160 GCA_964538525.1 uncultured Pirellulales bacterium
AATGTTATCGATACTGTCAAGAAAATAAAAGCTATGCATGATATCGATGTGATTGCGGGCAATATCGCCACGGCTGAAGCAGCGGAAGACCTGATCCGGGCTGGTGCCAATGCCGTCAAGGTCGGTATAGGCCCCGGTGCAATTTGCACAACGAGGATAATTTCCGGCGTAGGGGTGCCGCAAGTCTCTGCAATAATCAATTGTGCTGAGGCCGCACAAAAGCACAATATTCCGGTTATCGCCGATGGTGGAATTAGGCACTCAGGAGACATAACCAAGGCCATCGCCGCAGGGGCTTCGAGTGTGATGATAGGCTCATTGTTTGCAGGCCTGAAAGAAAGTCCGGGACAGCTGGTCATCTACAAGGGAAGACAGTTTAAAGAATATCGAGGCATGGGTTCTTTAGGAGCAATGGTCAAAGGCTCGGCGGAAAGATATGGCCAAAAAAGCACCATCGAAGAAGGCAAGCTCGTGCCGGAGGGTGTTGAGGGACGCGTGCCTTACCGTGGTGCATTAAGTGACTTCCTCTATCAGCTTGTCGGCGGCCTGCGGGCGGGTATGGGTTACTGCGGGGCAAGAAACATTGAAGAGTTAATGAAGAAAGGCAGATTCGTTCGAATAAGCCCTGCCTCGGTGAGCGAGTCGCATCCGCACGATATACAAATAACTAAAGAAGCGCCGAATTACTCCGCAACGTTACCGTTTGAAGATTAAGAAAATCAAAAATCAAAATGTAAAATTATAAAAGTTCGTAGTTCTGGGTTCATTGTTCATTGACAAACTATGAACTCTGAACTATGAACAACGAACCAGGATTCAGAATTTTGATATCTAATTTTTGATATTTAATTTTTTTCTGATTATGTCACGTGAGATAATTGTCATTTTGGATTTTGGCAGTCAATATTGTCAGCTGATAGCCCGGCGGATTCGAGAGCACAACGTCTTTTCGAGGATTTACCCTGCCGGCATAAAGGCTGAAGAGCTGTCGAAGCTGCCGTTGAAAGGTTTGATACTCTCCGGCGGACCTGCCAGCGTCTATAACAAAAACGCTCCGAGGTGCGATGAGAAAATCTTTGATCTGGGCGTGCCGATTTTGGGTATCTGCTACGGAATGCAGCTCGGCTGTGATGTTTTAGGTTCCAAAGTCCTCGCTGCTACAAAGCACGAGTATGGCAGGACGAACCTGTCCATCCTCGACAAGAGTGATTTGTTTGCGAACATGCCCGACTCAACGGTCGTCTGGGCAAGCCACGGCGATCAAGTCGGCAAACTGAACGATGATTTTGTAAAACTAGCAGAGACCAAAAACTGCCCCTTTGCCGCGGTAAGGCACAAAGAAAAGAAATTTTACGGTGTCCAATTCCATCCGGAAGTTTCACACACTCCAAAAGGCCCATTGATTTTGAGAAATTTTCTCTATGATATTTGTCTCTGCAGCGGCGACTGGAAGATGAGCGACTTTGTTAGCGAAACGGTAGAAGCTGTTCGTAAGCGCGTCGGTGGCGCAAAAGTAATATGCGGATTGAGCGGCGGTGTCGATTCATCAGTTACGGCTTCGCTGGTTCACAAAGCCATCGGCGACAACCTCGTCTGTATCTTCGTGGATAACGGCCTGTTGCGGAAAAATGAATCCGAAAATGTTGTATCAACCTTTCGTGACCACTTTCACATAAACCTGCGAGTTGTCGATTGGTCAAAAGAGTTTCTATCCGCCCTTGAAGGCGTGACAGACCCGCAGCAAAAGCGAAGAATCATCGGCGCAGAATTTATCAAGGCATTTAAATCCGAGGCCGACAAGATTCCTAATGCGAAGTTTCTTGCTCAGGGAACCCTTTATCCTGATGTCATTGAATCAGGTGCAAAAGACGGCAATCCCGCAGCGAATATAAAACTGCATCATAATGTAGGCGGGCTGCCAGCCAAACCGGGTTTCGAGCTGATTGAGCCGCTGCGGGAGCTGTTTAAGGACGAGGTGCGTCTGGTCGGCGAATACCTGGGACTTCCGGAGGACATCGTCTGGCGGCATCCTTTCCCGGGCCCGGGCCTTGCCGTCAGAATAATCGGTGAAGTCACTGCCCAAAGGATAGAAATCCTCCGGGCGGCTGACGAGATTTTAATAGACGAAATAAAATCAGCAGGCCTATACAGAAAAGTATCGCAGGCCTTGGCCGTGCTTCTGCCTGTCTCAACCGTCGGCGTAATGGGCGATGAACGAAGCTACGAAAACGTTATTGCCATTCGAGCGGTCGAAACTTCCGACTTTATGACCGCTGATTTCTCACAGATTCCTTATGAGGTGCTGGGCATTATATCCAGCAGGATTATAAACGAGGTTCGCGGCGTCAATCGCGTCGTCTATGACATCTCCAGCAAGCCACCGGCAACAATCGAATGGGAATAACCGCTACAGTAATCAAAAGAAAGTTTTTAATTGAGAAGTGTGGATTTATTATGAGCATGCGGATTATTTTTGACTCACGGGCCGAAAATTGCCTCATAAACAGCTTGCACTATATATTCATAGGAGATCACAAATGCTATACGGCAAAACTTCAAAATCCAGGCTATCAGAAGATATGGGCCGAGGACCCGACAGTAAGATATCACGGCGAAGCGTCCTGGCTGCAGGTCTTGCTGCACCTTTCATTGTGCCACGTCATGTTCTGGGAGGAATCGGCTATAAGCCACCAAGCGATACACTTACAATCGCCTGCGTAGGTGTTGGCGGTATGGGCCGAAACTACCTCGCAGGCTGCGAGAATGAACGAATAGTCGCTTTGTGTGACCTCGACCATAATTTGGTTCAGTCAAGAGGTGTGTTTGATAAATTTCCGAATGCCAGACGCTATCATGATTTCCGCAAGATGTTCGATAAAGAAGCAAAGAGCTTTGATGCTCTCATCGTCGCCACGCCGGATCACACTCACACAATCATTCTAATGGCTGGTTTGCAGCTCGGCAAACACATCTACTGCGCTAAGCCGATTACACATAACATCGGTGAGGCCAGAAGAGTGAAGCAAGCTGTTCTACAGAACAAAAATCTTGTCACCAAGTCAAGCGTCCAGGCATCCGGCACCGACGCTGCTCGAAGCACGACAGAATTATTGAATTCCGGAGTCATCGGGCCGGTGCATGAATTACACATCTGGTGCGACCATCCGGCTTATCCGTGCTCATTGGTAAGACCGACAGAGACTCAGACGCCGCCGGCTGGAATGGACTGGGACTTGTGGATTGGCCCGGCACCATATCGGCCGTTCTACTCTGCTTATCATCCTGAAAACTGGCGGCCGTGGTGGGATTTCGGCTCTGGTACGGTGGGTGATATGGCCTGCCACACGCTCCATATATTCTTTAACGAGCTCCAGCTCGGCGCACCGATAACGGTCTATGGTTATAGTTCAACCCGGCACACGGGATTCTTTCAAAACTTATCAACGCCGGAATGTCAATCTAACGCCAATACGATTACTTGGGAATTCCCTGCCAGACCCCGCACTAATTGGCCATTGGCTAAGGAAAAAGGCAAAAGTTCGGAAAGTTACATTGAATCCGGTTCAATTAGTGCGGGGCTGCCGCCATTAAACATGTACTGGTATGATGGAGGTATGAAACCCCATCGGCCGGCCGAGCTTGACCACAGGATGGAACTACCCAGCAGCGGGCTTCTCTTTGTAGGCGAAAAGGGTAAGCTAATAGCTGGTTACTACGGAGGCAATCCTTTCGCTCGTCGTCGTGGCGATGAGAGTGTCCCAATACGAGGTCTTCCCGGCGGTTTGTTGCTGCCGGAGGAAAAATTCCGCGACTTCCAACAACCACCCAAGACTTTGTCTCGATGTGAAGAGGAAGACCATTACCTCGAATGGACACAGGCCTGTAAGACAGGCAAAACCACTATTTGTCCTATTGAGCTCGGCTGTGAGATGACTGAGACGGCCTTACTCGGTACGCTGGCTCTACGCACAAGGCGGGTAATTGAATGGGATGCCAAAGCTATGCGGGTCACCAACAGCGAGCAGGCCAATAGCTTAATCGATCCACCGTACCGTAATGGATGGTCGCTATAGACCGTACTCCACGATAAATGGCTTAGCCATAAATTGCGGGCTAAATCCGCCGAAGGCTGATAAATATTTAGCCCCCAAACCTGTCCC
>CAZIED010000217.1:0-4096 GCA_964538525.1 uncultured Pirellulales bacterium
GAACAACGAACAACCCAGATGCCGCTACAATTGCTGGTTAAAAATGTTGATTCGGCTCTAATAAAGGCCTTGAATATTTTTGCTCCCCCGTTGAAAAAACCGGCTGCGGGAATTGACCCAAGCGCAAGAATCGGTCAGAAGGTGCAAATAGCCGATGGGGCTTACATAGGCCCGGCTGTGGTGATTGATGATGGAGTTAAAATAGGACGCAACTGCGTAGTCGGAAGCGGCTGCAAAATAGGCCAAAATAGCGTGCTCGGGCGTAACAGCCGTCTGGACGGCAACGTCGTTATTTATCACAACTGCCGGCTGGGCAAAAACGTTATCATCCAGGCCAACAGCACAATCGGCTCGGTTGGCTTTGGGTACTCGTTTATCGATGGCGTTCATAAGCTCATTCCGCACAACGGCGGCGTGATTATCGAGGACTTCGTGGAGATAGGAGCCAATTGTTGTATTGACAGAGCGAAGTTCGGCAATACTATAATTGGGGCAGGAACAAAGATAGACAATCTGGTGCAGATTGCTCATAATGTTGTGATTGGCAAATGCTGCCTGATAGCCGGACAGGTGGGAATTTCCGGCAGCTGCAAACTTGGAGACGGTGTGGTGATGGGCGGACAGTCCGGACTGGCGGATAATATAAAAATAGGCGATAATACTATGGTTGCTGCCAGGGCCGGCGTTATAAATGATATAGCAGCCGGCCAACAAATATTCGGTATGCCGGCCATAGATAAGGCGGAAGGATTACGGGTGGTTGCCTTGACGAGACGACTGCCGAAGCTGGTTGAGCAATTGAAGGAGCTGGCTAAAAGGGTAGAAAAAATTGAAGCTGCAGAAGACCATAAAAGCTGATGTCAGTATATCCGGTAAAGGTTTGTTTGGCGGAAAAGATGCGAAGGTTGTTTTTCGCCCGGCTACCGTAGATACCGGCGTGGTTTTCGTACGGACGGATGTTCCAGAGGCTATCAGGATTGCCGCCGTTGCGCCTAATATCGCTGAGCGGAGCCGTCGTACGACCGTGAAGAAAGGTACCGCAAGCATAGAGACCGTTGAGCACTGCTTGGCGGCTATCAACGCGATGGAGATTGACAACCTGCTGGTTGAGGTTAATGGGCCGGAGATGCCGGCCCCGGACTGCAGCTGTACCGAGTATGTCAAGGTATTAAAGCGGGCGGGAGTGGTTGAGCAGCAGGCAGGCCGAAAGGAGTTCGTCATTACCGAACCTATAAGTATAACCGGCGGCGATGCGTCGATATATGCCCTGCCGTGCGGAGAGGACGGCTTGAGCATAACCTACGATCTGGATTATGGTGGTCACACCGGCATTGGCAGACAGATTTTTAGCTGCCGTCTTACGCCGGAAAATTTTGAAAGGAATTTAGCGCCGGCCAGAACCTTTTTGCTGGAGGCCGAGGCCAAGCAGTTTCAGGCACGCGGCATGGGAATGCACGTCAGCCCCCGCGAGATTTTGGTTATCGACTCGGATGGCCCCATTAAGAACAGCTACAGATTTCCCAACGAGTGCGTACGGCACAAGATTGTTGATTTGATCGGCGATCTGGCGCTGGTCGGTCGGGCAATCAGAGGCAGGATTGTAGCATATAAAAGCGGTCACTCGCTGAACCAGCGGTTGGCCAGAAGATTGTATGAGGCGGCTCAGCGGTCCGACCGCATACGAAGGTTCGGAACCGATGCGGTTCTGGACATCCGGAGAATTCAGAAGATTCTGCCCCACAGGTTTCCGTTTTTGCTGGTGGATAAGATTATCGAGGTCGAAGGTGACACGCGTATTAAGGGTATCAAAAACGTGACCTTCAATGAGCAGTTTTTCCAGGGGCATTTTCCAGGCACTCCAATTATGCCGGGCGTGCTTATCCTAGAAGCAATGGCGCAGGTGTCGGGATTATTATTCGCACAAAGACTGGAGCACACCGGCAAGCTGGCGGTGCTGATGAGCATGGATGCCGTAAAAATTCGAAAACCTGTTGTCCCGGGCGATCAGCTTATTCTGACGGCTGAGACGATGAAGCTGCGCAGAAGAACTGCGCAGTGCCAGTGCAAAGCCATAGTTGGTGAAACGACGGTTGCCGAAGCGCAGATAAAATTTATGCTGATTGATGATGAAAAAGTATAATAAATTTTAAAAAATACGAAGCACTAAATTCTAAATCCTAAATTCATCCTTCGTAGTACTACGGAGAATGGACAATATCAAATGATCAAAGCACAAATGCTCAAAAAAATATTGTTTTGAAAATTTGAATTTAGAATTTGTTTAGAATTTAGGATTTAGAATTTAGGATTTTTGTTTTTTGGTTAATCAGAGGCGAAGAATGGCTCAGGTACATCCTAAGGCGGTGGTTCATAAAGATGCTCATCTGGCGGATAATGTTATTGTCGGGCCCAATAGCGTTATCGGCAGCGGCGTATCAATCGACGATGGTACGGTGCTCGACGCCAATGTGGTCATCGGCGATAACGTAAAGATCGGAAAAAACAATCATTTTTTTGCGAACTGCGTAATCGGCGGCAGGCCTCAGATACTCGGTTTGGCTCCGGATAAGCCTATCGGCGGGCTTGTTATCGGTGACGGAAATATCATTCGAGAGCAGGTGACAATCCATCCGAGCACTTACGAGGGCAAATTTACCCGGATAGGAAATGACAATCTTCTTATGATTGGTGTGCACATCGGGCATGATTGTGTTCTTGAAGACATGATTGTTATGAGTAACTATGTGCAGATAAGCGGGCATTGCACAATCCAGACCGGGGCTTGGCTCAGCGGTATGGTCGGGCTGCATCAGTTTGTTACAATTGGCAAGTGGTCCTACGCCGCGGGACTTTCCGGTATAAATAGAGATATACCTCCGTTTCTCACCGTCAGCGGACATTATCCGCTGAGGGTGCGAGGGGTAAATAAACGAGGCCTAAAGCGGGCGGGTCTAACTGAAGAGCAGCAGAAGAAGGTGATTGATGCGTATAGAAAGCTCTATCGCAAGGGAGGAGCGCTTCTGGAAAATGCCAGGACGCTGGCTCAGGAAGACGGTCTTGACGAGAACGTCCGCGATATGGTCAATATGATACTAAAAAGCAGCGAGCATCAGTTTGGAAGATACCTCGAGAAATTCAGATGACAGAAGACAGACGACAGAGAACAGAATTCTGTTTTCTGATATGAGATGTGAGATATGAAAATACGTACCGCCGTTATAGGCGCAGGCAAGATGGGGGCGATTCATGCCAAGGTCTATAGTCAGCTTCCGCAGTGCGAATTGGCTGCCGTAGTTGATATTGACGCAGATAAAGCCAGGCACCTTGCCGAGCAGCACCACTGTCTCTTCGCTACGCATTGTGATGAGATTTTGGATAAGGTCGATGCGGTGACAATAGCGACGCCGACGGTCGAGCACGCCAGGCTGGCAAAAATGTTTATCCAAAAAGGTATTGCGGTGCTGATTGAAAAACCGCTCGCAGCCGACGTCAGGCAGGGCAGAGAGATAGTGACACTTGCAAAAAAGAATGGCGCAGTTGTAGCGGTAGGACATTCCGAGCGCTGTAATCCGGTTGTTCAGGCTATAAAAAGGCTGGCAATCGAGCCGAAGTTTATCGAGGCCAGCCGGGTCAGTCCCTATACATTTCGCTCCACCGACATCTCAGTAGTGCTGGATGTTATGATCCACGATATCGATATTATTCTGTCTTTGGCGGCAAGTAAGGTCAAAAAGGTCGATGCTGTCGGGCTTGGCGTTGTGAGCGAATCTGAAGATATTTGTAATGCGAGGATTGTTTTTGAAAACGGCTGCATCGCTAATATCACCGCCTCCAGGCTGGCCTTGAAAATCGATAGAAGGCTAAGGGTGTTCAGCCGGCAGGGGTATTTAAGTGCGGACTTTATCAAAAAGAGCTGCACGGTCATCAAGGCTGACCCGAATATCAACGTTCTGGAGTGGATAAAGCAGCACCAGGCGGCGGGAGATTTTGACCTGACGAAGGTGAACTGGCCGAGTTTGCTGCACATCGAGCAGCTCGAAGTTGATGACAAAGAGCCGTTGCGTCTTGAGCAGGAGGCCTTCTTAAGAGCCGTCAA
>CAZIED010000218.1:0-4094 GCA_964538525.1 uncultured Pirellulales bacterium
CTCGAACTTTTCGCTCGGCCTCATAATGACCCGGTTATTCGGATAGGCTCTAAGTGTACAGGTTTATGAATAAAAAATAAAGTTCGATTTGGGAAATAATGTGTACGAATGTATAATATACTATTCGTCGCTTTGAAATCATTTTGGAGGCTTGAAGAAAATGAAACGCCGAAAGATAATTGAAGCTTGTGTCACGGAATCTCTCACGGACGTGTTATTCTGCCGGAGGCGGATTTTCAAATGGGTTGTGTTAGTAATGATTTTGGCGGGTTTGGTGGCTGTTTGTCCGGCGCAGCGCAGGTCTCGCGGCGCACCTCTTAAGATAATTCAGCTTCCGCAGCCGAAATTGACAGGCTCCATTAGTTTCGAGCAGGCGCTGGTTAAGCTGAAAACTATCCGTCAATTGACTAACCAGCCGATTCAATTCGAGCAGATTGGCCAGTTAGCCTGGGCCGGCCAGGGCGTAATAGAGGCGGCCTCGCGGGTAGTGCCACAGCCGCAAAGTCTGGCTGCGCCCGTGCAGGATATTTATCCCGTAAGGCTGTATTTTGCCACATCGAACGGCGTGCATATCTACGAGCCTGATACGCACAGATTGCAGCAAGTTTTTGAGCAGGATGTACGAGGTGCCTTGTCGCCGGCAGTTGCAAGACGGGATATAGTGGCGGCAGCCGGATGTAACATTATTTTAGTAGGCCAGGTGAGGGAACCTTCCGGTCGGTCTGCTGTTCAATCCAGAAAACTTATGCTTCTGCAGGCTGGACAGGTCGCCCAAAGTATTCGGCTCCAGGCTGCAAGTTTAGACATGGTGTGCGTGCTGTTCGGCGATTTTGACGAACGAATTGTCACGCGGGCGTGTAATTTGCCCAGAGGACTGGAGCCGCTTTATGTAATTTCCGTTGGTTTCGCAGGTGACGCCATCAGCAGCGGGATGGTTTCGGGCCAACGGCCGGTTAGTTTGCCGGAGGTGCAAAGTAAAGCAGCATCAAAGAAGGCTGCTTTTATTGTTGCAGCAGAGGATTTCGACGATAAGGAGCTTTTTGAGACTTTGCGAGTGCTTGGTGCTTCGAGCGTTCAAAGCGTTATCGCCAGCACCAGAACAGGGGTTATAAAAGGTGCACTGGGAGGTGTGGCAGAGGCAGCTATTCAGGTAAGCCAGTTGAGACTCGATGATTATGATGCTGTGATCTTCATCGGCGGCGAGGGGGCAAGAGGATATTTCAATAACCCGGTCGCGTTGAGCATCGCCCGCGATGCAGTAATGGCGAAAAAAGTGCTGGCTGCGATCTCTACAGCACCTTCTATTCTGGCTAATGCAGGTGTGCTGCGCGGCGGTGTCAGAGCAACCTGCCGTGTTTCCGAGCGCTCGCTGCTTCAGCGAAGCGGAGCTGTTTTTACCGATACTGCCGTCCAGCGACATGGACTTATAATTACCGCAGCCGACTCTTCGGTTGTAGTGCAGTTCGCCGAGGCTATCATAGAAGCGCTAGCCGGCAGATAAACGATGGACGATGAACGAGGGATGAAGGACGAGGGACGATTCGTCCATCGTCAATCGTCCATCATCCATCATCAGCGGAAGTCATGTAGCGGTTTGTGATGGGTAGTCTTCGGTCTTTGCCAAAGGCCTTTGGAGTAATTTTTATTCCTGGCGGGCACAATCTTCTTTTATATTCATTTCGGTCAACCATCCTGATAACGTTGTGAACCACGTCTTTCGGCAGGCCCGACTCGATGAGCTGCTGTGCGGATTTGTCTTCTTCGACATAGCCTTTGAGGATTTTATCTAACAGATCATATTCCGGCAGCGAGTCTGTATCTTTTTGGTTTGGCCTAAGCTCTGCGCTGGGCGGCCGGGTCAACACGTCAGCCGGTATAATTTCGCGTCTTTCAATTTTATTTATGTGCTCCGCCAGCTTATAAACAAGCGTTTTAGGGACGTCTTTTATCACGGCAAAACCGCCTGCTGTGTCACCGTAGAGCGTAGCATAGCCGACAGAGATTTCGCTTTTGTTGCCGGTCGTCAATACAAGAGAGCCGAGCTGATTGCTCAGTGACATCAGGATAGTGCCGCGGATTCTGGCCTGCAGGTTTTCGTAAGCAATACCATAATTATCCCAGCCCGGCACCGTTTCCAACTGCTTATGGAACTGTGAAAGTATCGTCTCAATAGGAATTGTCAAAAGCTGGACGCCGAGGTTTTTGGATAGCCTTTGTGCATCTTTTATAGTCTGCGGGCTGTTAAATCTGGACGGCATTGTAATACAAACGACGTTTTCTGCCCCGATAGCGGCAACGGCAATGGCGGCGGTTACCGCAGAATCTATGCCGCCGCTTACGCCGAGCATAATTTTCTTAAAGCCGTTCTTTAAGGTGTAGTCTTTGGTGCCGAGAACAAGCGCCTGATAGGTTTCATCGATATCGTTGGCCGGCTGCCGAGCGGGAGGCTGTTTCGATTCAACTTGCACGGCTCTGCTGCCCGAAAGGCTGACATCTGCAATCAATAAGTCTTCATCGAACGCTTTGGCTCTGTTTATAATTTTTCCTGTCGAATCAGCGAACATGCTTCGGCCGTCGAAAATCAGCTCATCCTGTCCGCCGATGAGATTGCAATAGGCTACTGCGCTATTAAATTCCTTCGCGCACAGGCGGATTATTTCTTCTCTTCTTTTGAGCTTGCCAAGATGGAAGGGAGAGGCTGATATGTTTAGAACCGTATGGATACGGCCGGAGCTCTTGAAAAAATTGCTAAGCCAGCTGATATCCCATATATCAAAGCAGATGGTGAGCGCGATATTCAGATTTTTGACCTTGATTAGCACCGGCTCAGAGCCGGGCTGGAAATATCTCGGCTCATCGAACACGCTGAAATTGGGCAGAAGGCACTTTCTATAAATTTTCGTAATTCGCCCGTTTTGCAGCACCGCAGCCGAATTGTAAGTATTGTCCTGGTTACCTTCGGCAAAGCCGACTATCATGGTCATATCTGGGCAGTCGGCGGCGAGCTTCTCTACGGCAGAAAGGCAATCCTTTAAGAAGTGCTTTTTGAACAGCAAGTCCTCCGGCGGATAGCCGCAGACAGCCAATTCCGGAAAGGCCAGCAGCTCTACACCAGCCCCAAGTGCCTGGGCATAGACATCGCGCATCTTGCAGCTGTTGCCTGCCAAATCACCCACAGTCGCATCAATCTGTCCTAATCCTACACGCACAATATACCCCTTAAACAATCACAAACACATAAATCATATCCTGATGAGATTAGTACACAGCGTATTCCTGTCAAGACTTTTTTAGCACTTGTAGGATGCATGTCATAATTGTAGGTGGAAAAAGCCCGCCTGCCCAGCCCGTTCTCCGTAGCACCTGCCTGCACGAAGCGTTTCGGCGAAGGCAGGCTGCGAAGGGTGAAAGTGTTCCGCCCTCCAGAGTCCGGCCTTCGTAGCCACTTCGGCGGAGAAGGCGCTTCCGGCGGACGGGACGGCGGGCAGGCCTTCCTGACTCGCCGTGCTGCGCCCGTCGCAGCAGGTTGGCCGAAACCTGTCCTGAGCAAAGCCTGCGATGAGCGCGGTCGAATCGTCGAAGGATTGGCTTTGATTGGTTTTATTTTCACCAAGTATCCTGTTCAATCTTTTTCTCATAATCCCTTGTTATAATTAAGTTTACATCCATTTGGATTTTTCGTAAATTGGCTTTGTTTTGCAAAAAATAGGGCCGACTCGCCGTGCTGTGCCCGTCGCAGCAGGTTTGTAGAGGATTCTCAACAATTGTAGAACGCGTTGGGTGGCATGCTCAAACAAAGTTTGGATTTGAATTTTGCCCTGGCCGCCTGAACAGCCGAGTTTAATTGCATCTTGTGAGATGATGGCCATTGAGTGGATTTCCTGATTGAATATACAAGTCTTCGCGGACATAAGTTAACGATTTACTATTGGCTATCAATTATGAGCTATGAACTGTTTAATAGTATGATTCTATTCCATTATTTTAGGGGGTATTGTACACAGCAAGAGCTTAATTGTCAAGCAAAATTTCAGGAAAACAGGGCGGTGATTGTCTTATTAAACTGTTATTTTTCACCCCAGACTTCGGCGATC
>CAZIED010000219.1:0-4055 GCA_964538525.1 uncultured Pirellulales bacterium
AACGTCAGTGATTACGCCTGGTACAATAATAACTATTGGGTCGATCTTTTCCCCAAGCTGGCCACAAGAGTGCTGCGCAACGTTAAATTCTTAGATGATACAGATTTTCTAAAGAAGAATTGGAAGACATTAAAATTTGGATTTGAATTTTTAAAAGAGCTTGATATAGACGGAGACGGCGTCCCTGAGGGCAATCCCGATGAAGTGAAGAATACCTTTGATAATATCACGCTGTTCGGCGTAGATGCTTATGATGTGACTATTTTCATGGCTGGTTGTCAAGCTATGATTAGACTGGCCGAGCTAATGAAAGATAATAAAGCCAAAAAACAGTACGAAGAACACTTTGAAAAGGTCTCTGTGATTTTTGAGAAATTATGGAGAGACGCGAAAAACAGCAGCGGCCGCAGGTTGCAATATTATGTCACCTGCTTTGACCCTGTGACAGGAAAAACAAACACGGATGTCTGGACTAATCAACTGGATGCCTTGTGGTCATTGATAGCAATGGGAGAAGAGCCTTTTATCTCTGGTGATAGGGCCAAAAAAATCCTCAAGACAATTTATGACAATAACCGGACACTTATGGGCTGGGCCATGTGCAGGACAGAGGATGGTGGAAAGGTAGAATCGGAACAGGGACAAGACGTCTATACAACATCCAATTATGTTTTTGCCCAGCTTCTTGATTATTATGGTATGGTCAAGGAGAGTAAAGAAGTATATAAAAAAATGGATAAGGTTATCTTCCAGCATGCCAATTCCTTAATATCCCCGGATAACCTCAGAGCTGAATTGGAACAAGAAGCAGGAGAATCAGCCCCGGGGCCCCATTATATCGTAGCCGGTTATTTCAGGCCGGGCGCCATATTAACGCAAATAGTGATACAGTATGTTAAAGAGCTTCAAAAACAAACTGGTTCTACAAAAATAGACTCCGGGCGATTAAATTCTTTTGTAAAGACTTTAATGAAGTAAGTCCCCGCTGCTTCTTGCGAAGCAAGATGCGGGGAAAGCAGTGCGGCAAGGCCTGTAAAAGAATTAAAGGGCTTTCTGCGAATCACTCTGAAGCCGGGCGAATTCGAGATTATGGTTGGCAACTCCTCCCAGGACGAAGACCTTTAGAAAATCCTGTTATATGTGAAATAATGTTCTTTGTTCATTGTTTGTTGTTCATCGACGAACCATGAACAATGAACTATGAACACAGGGCGAGCTTAAGAACCTCGCTGGTGTTCTTGACAAATTTAAGACGCAGTCCCTTCTTGGCTTCCTTGGGAACTTCGGAAAGGTCTTTTTTGTTTCTTTGAGGGAGTATGACGGTTTTAATGCCTGCCTGCTTTGCTGCGAGGATTTTTTCTTTCAAGCCTCCTATGGGTAATACCAGGCCGCGTAAAGTTATTTCGCCGGTCATAGCCACATCAGGCCGAGTCGGTTTTTGCAGCAGCAGGCTGACCAGCGAGGTGAATATTGCCACTCCGGCACTGGGGCCATCTTTCGGAATTGCACCTGCGGGGACATGGATGTGGTAGTCGAACTTGCTAAAATTTAACGGCTCGATTTTCAAGCTCTTTGCGTTTGACTTTACAATGGAAAAAGCGGCCTGTGCGCTCTCCTTCATAACATCGCCGATTTGTCCTGTGAGCTGCAATTGTCCTTTGCCGGGCATAGACGCCGATTCGATAAAGAGCAGCTCTCCGCCGACCGGCGTAAAGGCCAGTGCCGTAGCGACGCCCGGTGTTCCGCAGCGAAGCGCCAGCTCCGACTCGAACTGCAAAGGCCCTAAGATTTTTGCAAGCTCTTTTTTGCCTATAGTTGCCTGGCTCTTTTTGTTTTTGGCAATATCGGTGGCGACGGCTCTGCAAATGGAGGCTATGTTTCTCTCAAGATTTCGCACGCCTGCTTCGCGTGTGTAGCTGCGAATAACGGTAAGTATCGCTTCATCTTTTATTATCAGTCCGTTCTCCGTAGTGCTACGAAGGATGAAGCGGTCTTTATTCAGGCCGTGCTCTCTGAGCTGGCGGGGGATAAGATATTTTTTCGCAATGTTGAGTTTTTCGGTTTCGGTGTAGCCGGGCAGCTCTATTACTTCCATCCGGTCGCGAAGGGCTGGGGGGATCGGCTCGGTATAATTCGCAGTGCCGATGAACATCACGCTGGATAAATCGAAGGGCTGATCGATATAGTGGTCGGTAAAACTGAAGTTTTGTTCCGGGTCGAGGACTTCCAGAAGCGCCGAGGCCGGGTCGCCTCTAAAATCCGCCCCGATTTTATCCAGCTCATCGAGCATAAACACGGGATTTTTAGTTACGCTCTTTCTTATTTCCTGCAGTATTCTTCCAGGCAAAGCTCCGATATAAGTTCTTCGATGTCCCCGAATTTCGGCTTCATCCCTCATTCCGCCGAGCGATATGCGAATAAATTTTCTTCCCATTGCTCTGGCGATTGATTTGCCGAGGGACGTTTTGCCTACGCCGGGCGGACCGACAAAACAAAGGATGGGACTTTTGCCGGCAGGATTTAGCTTGCGGACGGCGAGAAATTCGAGGATGCGTTTTTTCACCTTGGCCAGATTATAATGGTCCTGGTTCAGTATTCGCTGGGCTTGATTAATATCGAGCCTGTCTTCAGTTTGAATGGACCAGGGCAATTCGCAGACCCAGTCCAGATATGTGCGTATGACAGTGTATTCGGGCGAGACAGGTGGAATTTTGCTGAGCCTGTCCAGCTCGCGGAGGGCTTCCTGCTCGACCTTCTCGGGCATTTTGGCTTTTGCGATATTTTCGCGGATTTCCTTCAGCTCTTCCGTTCGGAGGTCTTTCTGGCCGAGCTCGGTCTGGATGGCTTTTAGCTGCTCCTGCAGATAGTATTCACGCTGACTTTTTTCTATTGATTCTCTGACGCGCTCCTGAATTTTATGACTTAACTCCAGAACTTCCAATTGCTTTGCCAGGATCAGCGAGATTCTTTCGAGGCGGTTGGCTGAATCAAGCTCTTCCAGCAGCTCTTGTTTTGTGGCTGTGTCAATGTTGAGGTTGGCAGCGAGGAAATCCGCTAATGCAGACGGGTCTTCAATATTTTCCAGAAGCACGGATGCTTCTTCAGGAACATTGGAGCTTAATGTGATAACGCGGTTTGCTGTCTGGCGAACACTGACCATAAGTGCTTGAAGCTTTTTGGTAATTGATGTTGTGGCTTCGAGCGGCTGAATCCTGGTTTTCAGGTATGGTTCGGTGGCTATGCGTTCTATAATCTTAAAGCGAGCTATACCGTGAACCACAATATTGATTGAGCCTTGCGGCATTTTAATGGTCTTAAGGACCGTAGCCGTGGTGCCGACAGAGTAAAGCTCATCGAAACCCGGATTTTCAGTCTCGGGATTACGCTGTGTAACAAGACCTATTACGCTTTCATTCGGCTTGATCTCGGCGAGCAATGTTTTGCTTCTTTCTCGACCAATTGCCAAAGGCGTTACTGTGCCAGGATACGCAACGGCATTTCGAAGCGGTAATATGCCGATGGTATCCTGAAACTCCGCTTTTTGTGCACCATTCGGCTTTTCAGGCTCAAGATTATTATTGCGATTACTCCTTGTAGGAGCTCCATTTTGTTGGTGGGTTTTGTTGCCGGACAAATTTTGCTCGATGTTTGTTAAGTCCTCTAATATCATTTCGCTGAGCCAGTTATTGTTTGCCAAAAGCAGTTTTTTGCGATATTTCGCCCTAATATTAACTCGACTATTTCTTTCTGAAACTTGAATGATATACGATTATAACTGAAAGTTGTTTCTATTAGATAATTATGTTATGCTGTTTTTAATACTCGTTTGGTGAGGTGTTAGGCGGGCTTTCAAATGATAAGGTCAGCCACCTATGAAGGCACATCAAAATAATGAATATCGAACAAGGAATTTCGAATTTCGAAGTTCGAAGTTCGTTATTCGATATTCAATATAACTTTATACCTCTGTGCCTTTGTATCTTCATAACTATAGGTGCGCTTAAGAGCCTATCCGAATAACCGGGTCATTATGAGGCCGAGCGAAAAGTTCGAGG
>CAZIED010000220.1:0-4043 GCA_964538525.1 uncultured Pirellulales bacterium
ATACCTGTACTCACTACTGTACTCCTTTGGCCTGCTAATGGCCATAAAATCTGTCCCTCGGATTTTTTACCAAGAGGATATTCTTGAGAGACGTGACAAAGAATATGCTCCACTAAATATACATTATATCGGAGAACTAACCGGACGTCAATAAGAATAAATAAAAATAATCATAATTACGCTGCAAAGATGATTTTGCGTGCCCATTTGCGGAATTCTGCTAACTGCGGAAAGTTCAGATACGCAAATTCGCCGAAAAGCTGCTCAGCCTTTCTGTCATAAGCAATTGCGGCTTCGGTTTCATCTTTGAATCGGCCAAGATAAGTACGTTCACCTCGCCATATTATTTGTGAAAGCCACTTGTTTAATTTGCGATCATAACAGACTCCTTTGTATTTTGAAGTGCTGCTGCGTCTCGGACGGCTGTTTAAATTATTCTGAGCCTTTGTACACAAACGCAGATTGTTCCTTCGATTATTTAGACCGTTGCCGTCTATGTGGTCAACCACCTTTTCCTTAGTGGCATTTAGTATCTCGCGGTGCATTAAAACCCTTTTATAATTGTTGCAGCGACAAGCATAAAAAAGGTGTTGCTCTCTGGATGTGCTCCATTTGTATTTAGCCAGACGATCATAATCCTCAGCGTCAACAACGGCAAATTTGCCCTGGGTTAAGGGTATGAATCTAACGTCGTCACTTTCAGGCAATGGTGGTTTATTTCGTCGGCTGATTTTCCTCTTGGTCTGGAAATTGCGGCAGTAATCCCCAGATAAGACAACGTAACAATTCCCTTCGCAGCCTGCTTTTTTACTGCAGATAAGAATAGGTTGATTCAAGCCTAATGCTCGGAAAGCATTGCGGCAATTCTTGCATTGTTCTGTGAAGTTGTCCCGCATTTTCTGTCGTGGTTCTATATTTGCATATTTTCCTTCCCTCCATAAATGGGACGAACTGGCGCGCTTGATGCGAAAAAAATGATTTTTTGTGATGTGGCTTTTGAGATAATTTGCTGCTTCTAAAGGATTAAAAAATTTTTCATTTTTGGGATTTTTCATTCGCGCTACCGGCGCATTTGATTGAATAAAGCATGGATCGGGGGTCAGGGATCGGGGGTCAGGGGTCGGGGAGAAAGAAAACAGCCGTTGAGGCAGAGCATTGACTACGCTGCGGATTATAATAGAATGCTTACATAAAAATCGGCTTCTCTTTTAAGGAAGTTCTTATGACTGTTGGAAATTTAGCATCTGCTTTTTGTGGTTTAGCGTTGGTTATAGTATTTCTTTTACCGCCGTCATGTTTATTATCCGCTGATGCAAATAATACTACCGCTGCTGAAACCCCTCTTAAAATAAATATCGAGGAAGCTATACTTCTGGCTATGGAGAACAACCGGTCGCTTTCCGTCGAAAGAACTAATCCGGAAATAAGCCGAACCCTCGAAAAAGAAGAGCTTGGAATTTTCGAGCCTGTCATCGGCGCTGAAGCGGCTTCCGGAAGAGCCAGAACCGAAACACTATCTCCCACCGGCTCAGGTATCCAAAATCAAATTGCGGATACTATGACCGGCTCGATTTCGCTGAGCAAACTTTTCCCGACGGGAACGAACCTTGCAATTACAGGCAGCACAAGCTATATCGATTCATCACTGTACAGCGATACCTTTACCGCCAACCGTCTTGGAGTTACCGTCACTCAGGCACTTCTACAGGGCATGGATGTTCGTGCTAATTTGGCACGCGTAAATCAGGCCAGGCTCGATACACTTATATCAGAATATGAGCTGCGCGGTTTTACCGAGCTGCTCGTGGATGAGGTCGAATCAAAGTTCTGGGATTATGCCCTTGCCAAAAAGCAGATTGAGATATATACAAACTCGCTTGACCTTGCCCAGCAGCAGATGGCCGAGACACAGGAAAGGATTAAGATAGGGGCACTTGCCGCGACGGAGCTGGCCGCTGCACAGGCCGAGGTCGCGCTTAGACGGGAAGACCTCATTAATGCGCGAAGTAACCTCGACAAGGAACGTTTGAACCTGCTGCGGCTGCTAAATCCACAGCCTTCAATTAACTGGGATAGAGAAATTATCCTTGAATATCAAACATTGTTACCAAGCATTAAGCTTGATGATGTTGACAAGCACGTGCAGGTTGCTCTCAAAATGCGTCCGGATTTGAATCAGGCTCGGCTGCTGATACGGAGGGGTGATTTGGAAGTTGTTAGAACCAGAAATGGCCTGCTGCCCAGAATGGATGCCTTTATTGACTTTGGCAAGACTGGTTACGCAGATACTTTCAATAGAGCCGTGAATAATATTGATGGTGACAATTATGATGTTTCCTTTGGCTTGATATTTGAATATCCGCTGGCGAGCCGTACTGCTCGCGCAAGGCACAGCCGGGCCGTCTTAAGCAAGCAGCAATCCCTAAAAGCGCTGGATAATCTTATCCAGCTTGTCCAGATAGATGTTCGCTCCGCCTACGTTGAGGTGACACGGACCCGCGAGCAAATTACCGCAACTGCCGCCACGCTCAATTTCCAGGAGGAAAAACTCCGCGCCGAAACCGAGAAATTCAGGGTAGGCAAATCTACCTCGCTGCTTGTTGCCCAGGTTCAGCGTGACCTCGTTGCCAGTCAGATTGCCGAAATCCAGGCGTTCGCCAATTATCTGAAGGCTCTGGTTGCTCTTTACAGATTGGAAGGCTCATTGCTCACCCGTAGGGGTATCTTATCGCCTGGCGATGAGCCTGTCACTCTCGACGGACCGCCTAATTAACGAGGGACGAGAGACGCAGAAGACAGGAGGCAGGGATCAGGGGTCAGGGATCAGAAGAATAGGACAGAGGCACAAAGGCACAAAGTTAAATTGAATATCGAATTTAGAATTTGGAATTTCGAAATACGATATACGAGTTACGATCGACGAGCAAGGTTGAATTTTTACCACCGGGCCGGGTCTTGCTGGTAAAAATGCTTCAATTCTTCATACAGCTCTGAATGGATTCTTTGCAGTTGCTTCGGCTGCTCGAAAAAATATTCGGTTGCAACGGCAAAAAACTCGGCAGGATTGGTGGCGCCATACTTATCCAGGAGAGTGGCACTATCGCTTCTGACCTCGCGTTGAAGCTGCTGGTATTCTTTTTGCAAGACTCGCGCCCAAACTATGAAGGTCGAAGTACTTTTAAGGACGGGCGTACCGTCACCTTTGGCAAAAGTGCTGTCAATCTGGTGCGCGAACTCGTGCAGGACTACGTTATGACCATCATGAATATCAGCAGCACTACGATAGACATCATCCCATGAGAGGACGACCGAGCCGTGATGCCAGGACTCGCCCAAGCGAACATCCGGGCCTTCCGCTACAATTCCACCAGCCAGATTTTGAATGCTATGCGCCACATAAGACCTCGGATATACAATTATGGTAGAAAGGCCGGGATAATAGTTGGTTTCACGGTGGAGCAGCAAGATACATGCCTGAGCCGCTATGGTGACCTTTATCTCGTCGGTAATCTTTAGGCCGCCACATCCTTCGAAACGTTTTTCACCAATAAAGATAAGGATGTGGCGCTGCAGCTCTTTTTGGTCCTCCGCCGGCAGCAGGTTATAGAACGGCACATTTCTTTTGATAATCACCAGCCAATCGTAAGGGAGCTGCTGACCGGCAAGCCGCTTTCGTCGCCATTTTCTGAATCCGAACATATTCTCACGAGCCTATCTATAATTCAGCCGTATATATTTATACCAAAACGAAAAAGAAGATGCGCTATCGTTCTTAACTTAAAGCGTAAAACGAAAAGCTAAAAACCAAAATTCAAAACGCAAAATCTCAACAGATAAATGTCCCAAAATCAGCAGGACAGAAACTCTCTGTGTGTTTTTGGCGGTTGCGCAATCAGAAAGAATAGTTTTGACTTTTGCACTTTTAGTTTTACATTTATAGTTCTTCGCTTTTGCCTGCTTTATTCCGTATCTGAAGGCGCGAAGATTTACTATAAGTGGCATGATACCAAATTTAGGTGACAGACTGAATACAGGGATTAACT